>NCFD01000080.1 GCA_002281005.1 Acidocella sp. 35-58-6
TTCCAGCACCGCAAACGAGCGCTGAAACACATTTACCTTCAACCGGTCATCCGGCTCCACGGTAGATTTAGCGTCGGTGGTATCCAGGGCGGTCTCAGACGATTTCATTTGTAATTTCACCCAGTGAGAAAGGCGTATTCAAATCTTAATAATTTCCTCCAGCCTGTCAAGAATACTCGCTGAGCAAGGCAAAAGGTCTCATCTAGCAATAAAAAACCTGTAACCAGCCGGTATGGCAGGGTTGGCACCTTTCGGCCCCAACCCCACCGTCCGGTTACTTACTCGGCGGCCATTTGCGGGCGCATATCGGCCCGGTCAATGCCCGCTACCACCACTGGCTTCTTCATGGCATCGCGACGGAACGGCTCACCAAGCTCCTGGTTGAGAATCACCTCAATAAAGGTGGTCACCCGCTGGCTCTGCAACTCACAGGCTTCCCGCAGCGCTGCGGTCAATTCAGCTTGGGTGCGCACCTGCACGCCCCGCAGCCCGCAACCCTCCGCCACCTTGGCGTAGCTCAAATGCGGGTCAAGCTCGGTGCCCACGAAGTTATTGCTGTACCACAACGTCGTGTTGCGCTTCTCCGCACCCCACTGGTAATTGCGGAAGATCACCATGGTAATGCCCGGCCACTCCTCACGCCCGATCGAGCTCATTTCGCTCATTGAAATCCCAAACGCGCCGTCGCCAGCGAAGCCAATGCAGGGCACGTCCGGGTTACCAATTTTCGCGCCAATGATCGCCGGGAAGCCATAGCCGCACGGGCCAAACAGCCCTGGCGCCAAATACTTCCGCGGTTGCTCAAACATCGGGTACGCATTGCCGATCGCGCAGTTATTGCCAATGTCGCTTGAGATAATCGCATCACGCGGCATCGCCGCCTGAATCGCCCGCCAGGCCTGGCGGGGTGACATCCGGTCCTTGTCACGCTCACGCGCATCATGGTTCCAGGTTGTCCCTTCATCATCCTGCTCATGGTCCATGCTGGAGAGGGTCTGCAACCAGGCTGATTTGGTCTGATGGACCAACGCCTTGCGTTCCTCGCGCCCGGCATCACCAGCGCTTGGCGAAAGCTGTGCCAGCAGGCTCTCCGCCACCATCTTGGCATCACCGCAAATACCAACGCTCACCGGCTTGGTCAGGCCAATCCGGTCGGCGTTAATATCCACCTGAATAATCTTCGCATCCTTCGGCCAGTAATCAATACCGTAGCCCGGCAGTGTGGAAAACGGATTCAACCGGGTACCCAGCGCCAGCACCACATCGGCCTTGGCCACCAATTCCATCGCCGCCTTCGAGCCGTTATACCCAAGCGGCCCTACGGCTAACCGATGGCTACCAATGAAGCTGTCGTTATGCTGATAGTTATTGCACACCGGCGCATCCAACCGCTCGGCCAACGCCGCCAGCGCCGGAATCGCATTCGCCAGCACCACGCCAGCGCCTGATAAAATCACCGGAAATTTCGCCGATGACAGCAACCGCGCCGCCTCGGCAATCGCGTGCGCGCCACCGGAAGGACGCTCAAACTCCACAATCGCCGGCATCGGCACGTCGATCACCTGGGTCCAATAATCGCGCGGAATGTTAATTTGCGCTGGCGCCGAAAGCCGCTTGGCCTTCAAAATCACCCGGTTCAACACTTCAGCCACCCGCGAGGCATCGCGCACTTCTTCCTGGTAGCACACCATGTCGCGGAACAGCGCCATCTGCTCAACTTCCTGGAACCCGCCCTGGCCGATGGTCCGGTTGGCCGCCTGCGGCGTTACCAGCAGCATCGGCGTATGGTTCCAGTAGGCGGTTTTAATCGCGGTCACGAAGCCGGTCACGCCGGGGCCGTTCTGGGCAATCGCCATCGCAATCTTGCCGGTCGAGCGCGTATAGCCATCGCAGATCAAGCCGCCATTGGTCTCATGCGCCACATCCCAGAAGGTAATTCCGGCCTGCGGAAATAAATCAGAAATCGGCATAAAGGCCGACCCAATAATGCCAAAGGCATGTTCAATCCCATGCCGCTGCAAAACTTTCACAAATGCTTCTTCAGTCGTCATTTTCATCGGATTTCTCTCCCCTTGATAAACCATCCGCCGCAAAGCGCGTTCAACATGCCAGAGCCGGACCGCTCAGACCGCGCTCTATGGGCGGCAGCCTTAATATAATTCCTGCGGATGATCAAGCCTTCTCACCAGCCAAGAATTTTTATATCAAAATTTGAGAGTTTGTTGCACCGCACCCTATGGAAACTGCGGAGTTTGCGCTTTTGCCGCGCAGAATGGTTAATAAAATCTCATTTACCGATATGTTCTATCTATACATTCCCGCAATAGCTGATTATGCTTTTTTCACTAAAACCCCACCATAGGGGAAAAGATTCTCAAAAAATGAGAATGATAATAAGTCAATAGGTCAAGGAAAGGTCTCGTCATGCAGCCAAATCGCCTTAGTGAAAGTGAAGCCAAGCGCATCCGCCGGATCGCGTTCGCCAGCGCCATCGGCACCACCATCGAATGGTACGATTTCTTCCTCTACGGCGTGGTCGCCTCAATCGTGCTGAACCATATTTTCTTCCCGAACTTCAGCCCGCTGATCGGCACACTGCTCTCCTACACCACCTTTGCCATCGGCTTTATCGCCCGCCCGGTCGGGGGTCTCATCTTCGGCCATTTCGGCGACCGCATCGGACGCAAAACTGTCCTGATCCTCACCTTGCTCATCATGGGCGTTGCCACATTCCTTATTGGCTGCCTGCCCGGTTATTCCACCATCGGCATCGCTGCCCCCATTTTGCTGCTGCTGCTGCGCATCTTCCAGGGCATCGGCATTGGCGGTGAATGGGGCGGCGCGGTGGTCATGGCCATCGAGCACGCGCCCAAAGGCCACCGCAGCTTCTACGGCAGCTTCCCGCAGGTGGGCGTGCCCGCCGGGCTAATGACCAGCGCCGGAGCCGTCGCCTTGTTCAACCTGCTGCCGAACGACCAGTTTCTGCTGTGGGGCTGGCGCGCGGCCTTCATGCTCAGCGCCTTGCTGGTGGCTGTCGGCCTGTTCATCCGCTTACGTATCAGTGAAACACCGGAATTCCAGGCGGTGAAGGAAACCAAGCGCGAAGCCGCCGTCCCCGCTGCCATGATGTTCAAGCTCTACCCCGTTGAGGTCATCCTCACTCTGGGAGCCCGCTACATTGAAGGTGCCTGCTTCAACATCTTCGGCGTGTTTATTTTCGCCTATGTTACCGGCACGCTGCACCTGACACGCGGCTTTGCCCTCAACGGCGTTATTATCGCTTCCGGCCTTATGATCCCGATGATCTTCATCTACGGCGCCTACGCTGACCGCGTCGGCCTCAAGCGCATGTTTGGCACCGGCGCCTTACTGGTCGCCATCGCCACCGGCATCTCCTTCTACGTCATGGAAACCTATGGCCGCACCACGCCAGGCTTAGTGTGGCTCGCCATCATCGTGCCGCTCTCGTTCATCTACCCCATGGTGTACGCCACCGAATCCTCACTGTTCGCCACCCAATTTGATGCCCGGGTGCGCTACTCCGGCGTTTCGTTTGCGTACCAATTCTCCGGCATCTTCGCCAGCGGCCTTACCCCTATCGTCGCCACCCTGTTGCTTGGGTATGACGGCGGCAAGCCCTGGTACATCGTCGCCTATATCGGCGTGGTGGGGCTCATCAGCTTCATCTCAGTCACCGCCATGCGAATCCCCAACCCCAAGGTCGATGCCAACGACGCCATCCTCGACACCGTGCCGGTCTTCAGCGGGGCCGCCGATTAATGCTGCCTGCTGAGACTTTTGACTACATCATCGTTGGTGCCGGGTCGGCGGGGTGCGTTCTCGCAAACCGCCTCTCCGCCGACCCCGCCAACAAAGTGCTGCTGCTTGAAGCCGGGCCGAAGGACACCTACCCCTGGATTCACATCCCGGTCGGCTACTTCAAAACCATGCATAACCCCCGCACCGACTGGTGCCTGCACACCGAACCAGACCCCGGCTTAAACGGCCGCAGCCTGGACTGGCCGCGCGGCCGGGTGCTGGGCGGCTCCAGTTCGATCAACGGCTTGCTGTATATCCGTGGCCAGGCGGAGGACTACGACCATTGGGCCAGCCTCGGCTGCACCGGCTGGGGCTATGCCGATGTGCTGCCCTTGTTCAAACGCGCCGAGGACCAGGAGCGCGGCCCCAGCCAGTATCACGGCACCGGCGGCCCGCTCGCCGTCTCCGACATCCGCGCAAAGCGCAACATTTGCGACGCCTACATCGAAGCCGCCGGCGCCTTGCAAATTCCCGCCAATAACGACTTCAACGGTGCTACCCAGGAAGGGGCGGGGTATTTCCAGCTCACCGCCCGCAACGGCCTGCGCTGCAGTGCTGCTGTCGGCTACCTGCGCCCGATCAAAAACCGCGCGAATTTACGCATCGTTACCAACGCCCTGGTCAAACGCATCATCATTGAGGACCGCACCGCCACCGGCATCGCCTATGAGGTGGGCGGCCAGAGCTTTACCGCTCATGCGGCGGGCGAAGTTATCCTCTCCGCCGGTGCCATCCATTCACCGCATTTGCTCGCCCTCTCCGGCGTCGGCCCGGCGGCGGACCTCACGCAGGCGGGCATCGAGGTGATCGAAAACCTCCCTGGTGTCGGTGGCAATTTGCAGGACCATCTGCAAGCCCGCGCCATCTATGCCAGCACAGTGCCCACCCTCAACAACGAGGTGAACAACCCGTTCCTGAAAGCCCGCATCGGCCTGCAATATATCTTCAACCGCAGCGGCCCGATGGCGATGGGTGTCAGCCAGGTGTGCATATTTGCCCGCACCAGTCCGGACCTAACCCGGCCCGACATTCAATTCCACATCCAGCCGGTTTCCACCGACGCGCCGGGCAAAGGCCTGCACCGCTACGCCGCCTTCACCGCCTCGGTCTGTCAGTTGCGCCCGGAAAGCCGCGGCTGGCTGAAATTCACCTCACCCGATGCACGCACCCAGCCTGCCATCCACCCTAATTACCTCGCCACGCCAACCGACCAGCAAACCATCGTCGCGGGCGTCAAACTCTCCCGCCGCCTCGCCGCCACCCCACCGCTGTCGCAATATGTCAAAGGTGAGCTGGTGCCGGGGCCGCAGGTACAAACCGATGCCGCGTTGCTGGAGTCCATCCGCAACACCGCCACCACCATCTACCACCCGGTCGGCACCTGCAAAATGGGCATCGATGAGCTGTCAGTGGTAGACCCGCGCCTACGCGTACGCGGCATTCGTAACCTGCGCGTGGCGGATGCCTCCATCATGCCGGTCATCCCATCGGGCAACACCAACGCCCCCGCCATCATGGTCGGCGAGAAAGCCGCCGACATGATCCTTCAGGATGTCCGGGCCTAACAGCGAATTTCGCCCTCGCGCAATTCTGGTTTATCCCCATCTGCAAACCCATTAGCCTTGCAAGGACCAACTATGCCAAAATTTGCCGCCAACCTGACGATGCTGTTCAACGAACACCCCTTCCTCGAACGCTTCGCCGCCGCTGCGCAAGCTGGCTTCAAGGCGGTGGAATTCATGTTTCCCTATGACTACGAACCCGCCGCCATTAACGACGCACTACTCACCAACAACCTCACGCTGGTTCTGCACAACCTCCCTGCTGGCAACTGGGCCGGCGGCGAACGCGGCATCGCCTGCGCGCCCGCTCGCATCAGTGAATTCCGCGATGGTGTTGCCAAAGCCATCAGCTACGCCACCGCGTTGAACTGCCCGCAACTCAACTGCCTAGCAGGCATCGTGCAGCCCGAAAATGCCGCCACCGCCCGCACCACCCTGATTGAAAATCTCCGCTTCGCCGCGGACGCCTTACAAAAGGCCGGACTAACTCTGCTGCTGGAGCCGGTAAACACCACCGATATTCCAGGCTTCTTCGTCAACCGCTCAGCCCAGGCACTGGCTATCATCAACGAGGTGGCCGCCCCCAATCTCAAACTGCAATACGACATCTATCATTCGCAGATCATGGAAGGGAACCTTGCCCGCACCATCGAGGCCAATCTCGCCCAAATCGGCCACATCCAACTCGCCGACAATCCAGGCCGCCATGAGCCCGGCACCGGCGAAATCAACTACCATTATCTTTTCAAAAAACTCGACGAGTTAGGCTACACCGGCTGGGTCGGCT
>NCFD01000081.1 GCA_002281005.1 Acidocella sp. 35-58-6
GTGAGGGATTGTGGTTATGCGGATGGCAACGGTGGAGTCGCACCCTAAGAAGGCGGAATGCGCTTCGCTGTTCCGCCCTACGATTGCTACACTTGCCAGATTAAACCGCCCGTCGCCCCGCCCACGGTTGCGCCACTTCTAACTGGCTGGCCAACCGGAACAACAGACCCTCGGCGCCAAACTTCGCTGAAAACTGCACGCCCACCGGCATGCCATCCGCCCCCCAATGCAGTGGCACTGACATCGCCGGGCAGAATGTCATGTTCGCCAGTTGCGTGAACGGCGTGCGCTGCAAATTCTCGAATGCCAGTTTATCCACAATACCAGACTTCAACAGCAGCCCGCCGCCGCGCACCGCCACCAGCAGTTTCACCATTTGCTGCTGCAGCTTCGGTGTTTCCAGACTGCCGATTTTGGCCGGGCCCATCGCGGTGGTGGGGGTGAGGTAAACATCATAGGTTTCATGAAACGTCCCCACCGCGCGGGCAAAATCATTCCATTCCGCCCGCATGGTCACAAATTCTTCCGCTGACATTGAACGCCCCAGCAGCGCCACCGCCCGCGTATCAGGGTGGTATGAGCTTTCTGAAGCCCCCGTTAGTTTTTCAAACTTTTTCACCGCCGCCGCCACATGGCCAAAATACATGGCCATGTAACAGCGCGACAATGCCGCACCGTTCACCGCGGGGGCGGCTTCCTCAACAATATGCCCCAGTGATTCCAGCAATTTTGCTGTACCCTGCACGGCCTTCACCATCTCGGGCTCCACCACCCCGCCCACAGGTGAGGCGGTGGAGAACCCCACGCGCAAGCGTTCCACCTTCGCACCCATTTCCGCCACATAAGGCCGCTCGGGTGGCGCAATGATAAACGGATCACCTGCCGCGGGACCCGCCAGCGCATCGAGCAATGCTGCGGAATCCCGCACCGAGCGCGAGACCCCGAGTGTCACATCACAGCCATCCCATTTCTCCCCCACCGCCGGGCCGGAGGGTACGCGCCCGCGTGAGGGTTTCAGGCCAAACAACCCGCAATAGGAAGCTGGAATCCGTATCGAGCCACCACCATCCGCCGCCGCCGCCATCGGCAAATACCCCGCCGCCACCGCCGCACCCGAGCCACCAGAGGAGCCACCCGGCGTACAGGCCAAATTCCAGGGGTTGCGGGTGGCACCATGCAGCTCGGTTTCGGTGGTGGCTTTCAGGGCTAGTTCCGGCGTGGTGGTGCTGCCCATAATCACCAGCCCCGCCGCCAGGTAGCGCTTCACAATCTCCGAGGTTTCAGTGGGCTTGTAGTCACGCAGCGCCACCGCCCCGCAGGTAAGGCGCTCGCCGGCGTAGGTTAAATCCATATCCTTCAGCAAAAACGGCACCCCGGCGAACGGGCCGCTCAGCGGTGCCTCCAGCTGCGCCTTGGCGCGGCTGCGCATATCAACCGCGATGGTATTAAACCTCGCCTCGCCAGCATCAACTTTGGCAAGTGCTGCCGCCAGCACCTCGGCGGCGGTTACCTGACCAGAGGCAACCAGCCCGGCCAGACCCGTTGCATCATATTGCTCATACTCGGTAAACATGGCTTCCCCCTGCCGCTTTGGGCAGAGGATGGCCGATTACGGCCTGGCATGCCAGAATAATAATCGCGCCTTGCCGTGCACCCGCTCAGCCAGAATTTCCGCCGGTGCTAGCTCATCCTCCGGCCCCAGTTCCGCCACCAGGATCGCCCCCGGCGCGATCCAGCCGGTTAAGGTGAGCGCGTGTAACGCACGCGGGATTAAATTCTGCCCGTAAGGCGGGTCAAAAAACACCAGCTCATGCGGGTGCCCTGGCGGCGGGCGAAGCGCATCAGCGCCCATCACCCGGGTTTTTGCTTCAACCTTGCAGGCCACAATATTAGCCTTGATCACCGCCTGCGCCTCACGCGAAAGTTCAATAAACGTGGCCGCCGCCGCCCCGCGTGAGAGCGCTTCCAGCCCAAACGCGCCGGTGCCGGCAAACACATCCAGCACCCGGGCTTTTTGCATGAACCCCACCCCAGCCCAGGGCGCGTGCAGCAGAATATCAAATGCCGCCTGGCGCGCCCGGCCGCTGGTGGGGCGTGTTGCCAATCCTGCAGGTGTGGCGAGCTTTTTGCCCTTCAACGTACCCGCGATAATTCGGGGATTGCTCATTTCTTCAGGCTTGGGATTTGCTCGCGCAAAATCTTGCCGTTCACTTCCTCCACCGCGCCACGTTCCAAAAGACCCAACTGGAACGGCCCGTACGCCACCCTGATGAGGCGCGTGACCGGCAGGAGCAGCGCATCCATCACCCGGCGGATTTCACGGTTTTTGCCTTCCTTCAATGAAACACTCAGCCAGGTATTGGCGCGCTGCACGGAATCCACCGCCGCCTCGATCGGCCCGAACTGCTCACCGTCCACCACCATGCCGTCAGCCAGCCGCCGCAATTTATCCGGCGCCACGCCGCCATGCACCCGCACCCGGTAGCGCCGCAGCCAGCCGGTGGAGGGCAATTCCAACTGGCGCGAGAGGGCGCCGTCGTTGGTTAATAGCAGCAGCCCTTCGGAGGTTAAATCCAGCCGCCCCACGCTGATCACGCGCGGCAAATCCGGTGGCAGCCTTTCAAACACGGTGGAGCGGCCTTCGGGGTCCTTATGGGTGGTTACCAGACCATCGGGCTTATGGTAGCGCCACAGCCGCGTGCGCTCGGGCTCGCTCACTGGCTTCCCATTCACCACCACCATGTCGCCGGGGTTCACAAACACCGCCGGGTGCGTAACATCCTCATTATTCATCCGCACCTTGCCCGCCGCGATCAGCGCCTCAGCATCTCGCCGGCTGGCGATACCGGCACGCGAGAGATATTTGGCAATGCGCTCACCACGCGGCGCTTCATTAGCGGGAGTGTCATCAGTCATTGTGCGGCTCCTATCAGGGCGGCAAATATTCGGGCGTCACCGGCGTCGATCAAATATTCTGGGTGCCACTGTACGCCTAAGCAAAATTTGTAGGCGGCATCTTCAATACCTTCAATCACGCCGTCCGCCGCCAGCGCATTCACGGTGGCGCGGCCAGCCTCCCGCACCGCCTGATGGTGCGAGGTGTTCACCTGCATCACATCGGCGCCGACGATTTTATGCAGCAACGTGCCGGGCAGAATTTTCACCGGGTGGCCGGGTTCGTAATGCGAGGTGCTTTGCTCATGCGCCAACGCATCAGCCACGGCATCAGGAATATGCTGGATCAGCGTGCCACCCAGCGCCACCGCCAGCAGTTGCTCGCCACCGCAAATGCCCAGCACCGGCATATTGCGGGCCAGAGCCCCTTGCAGCAGCGCCATCTCCGCTTCGGTGCGCCCGGCCTTTAACGCCACCGTACCATGCCGTTCGGTATCGCCATATAAAGCCGGGTCCACATCGAACGCCCCGCCAGTGACGATCAGCGCATCCAGCCGGTCCAGATACGCTGTCGCCAAACCAGGGTCATGCGGAATTGCCACCGCCAGCCCGCCAGCCGCCGCCACGGCTTGCGTGTAATTTTGCCGGAGCGCGTACCAGGGATATTTTGAGTAGCCGCCGGGTTGCTCGGCATCGAGCGTCAGCCCGACCAAAGGAAGTTTTGCCATGCGCTGACCTAGTATCGTCTTTTCATGAAAGCCGATACTAGGTTTGATTTTCTGAGCGGCTAATTCACGTGGTGGTCAGCACCACCACGATCGGGTGCTGGACCTTGCGGCGGGGGCAAGGCAAGAAAGTGCCATGAGCCCCCCGGAAACCCCTATGGAGATCGCCCTGAGCGAAGCTCAAGCCGCCGCGGCAAGAGGCGAGGTGCCGGTGGGTGCAGTCATCACCGATGCGGTTGGTAAGGTCATCGCCAAAGCCGGCAATCGGGTCGAGGCGGAAAACAACCCGGCCCGTCACGCCGAAATGCTGGTGCTGGCCGCTGCTAGCGCCGCCCTAGGGACTCGCTACCTTGCCGAGCACACACTCACCGTCACGCTGGAACCCTGCGCGATGTGCGCCGGGGCCATCGCCGCCTACCGGGTAAAAAAGCTGGTCTTCGCCGCCTACGATGCGAAATCCGGCGCCATCGACCATGGCCCCCGCATCTTCAACCACACCACCACCCACCACAAACCCGAAATCATCGGCGGCGTGGGAGAACAAGCGGCGGCTGAGATGCTGCGGGCGTTTTTCGCGGGCAAACGCGGGTAATTCCTTTGCCGCGATACCAAATTATGGTACTTAACATGCCATGCCCCTCAAAAACACCTCCTTCAGCCTCGGCGAGCATTTCAACCGCTTCATCGAAACCCAGGTGAAGCAAGGCCGCTACCAGAACGCCAGTGATGTTGTGCGCACCGGACTGCGGCTTCTGGAAGAACAGGAAACCAAACTCGCCGCGCTGCGGGCGGCGCTGATTGAGGGTGAGCAAAGTGGCCCTGCCAGCGAATTTGACTTCGAAGCCTTCATTGCACGCAAACAGGCCGCCAAGCCCTCAGTGGCATGACCTGCCGCCTGCTTCTGTCGCCAAAAGCCCAAGCCGACCTTGAGCAGATTTGGGAACACACGACGGAGCGATGGGGAATGGAGCAGGCTGAAGTTTACACGCGCGTCCTTTGGCAACATCTAAATGGCATCGCAACGCACCCCGGCCTCGGCACCTCATGCCCGATCATCCGCCCCGGCTATCGCCGATTTAAATCCGGGACACATGTCATTTTCTACCAACAAGCCGGCGATGATGTGTCGATTATACGGATTTTACACGAGCGGATGGATTTTGAGCGGCATATTTAGGTGAGCCGATGCGCCGAGCATGTCTCTGGCGTTTACTTTCGCCCGTGACCACGAAAGCGGCCATCCATGCCTTACCCAAGGCGGCGCTAGGGTTTTCATCTTCATACAAACCCAGCCGCCTTTTTCAAACCAGAGTGATAACGTCGAAATAAGTGCGAACGCGGACTGCATGGCAATGACTAATCACAAGGGGCACCTAGCTCTTCTTCGCCTCAAACTTATACGGGCTGGCGCTGGTGGTGCCGGTGTCGAGTGCCAGCCGGTGCGCGATGGGGGGGAAAGCGCGTGAGCGGCAGTCCTGCCGGTCGCACAGGCGGCATGACAGCCCGATGCCCACCGCCGCCGTGGCGATATCAATGCCATCGGCGTACACCAACTCACTGGCATGGCTGACATCACAGCCCATCGCCACCACCCGCACCGGCGGCGGCTCGCCCCAGCGGGCCGGGCGGCCCGTGACGGCGCGGGCAAAGCATAAAAATGTCTGGCCATCCGGCAATTGCGCGATCTGCACGCGGGTGGTGCCTGGTGTTGCGAAAGCGGAATGCACAATCCAGCGCGGGCACGTGCCGCCAAAGCGCATGAAGGGGAACCCCGCCGCCGAAAACCGCTTGCTCACATTGCCGGCCGGGTCCACCCGCAGGAAGAAAAACGGCACGCCGCGGGCCCCGTTGCGTTGCAAAGTTGACAGCCGATGACACGCTTGTTCGTAACTCACCCCAAACCGTGCGGCGATCGCGTCAACATCGTAGCGCACCTCGCGGACGGCTTGCAGCACCGACCCATAGGGCATCATAATTGCACCTGCGACATAATTCAGCAGCCCGATCCGCATCAGCTCCGCCGCATCGCGCGAAGTGGGGGCGGCGTCCTTCACCAATTTTTCCACCGCGTCCCGGCATTCCAGCAAGGCCAATTGAAACGCCATTTGAAAGCCCCGGCTTTCGCGCGGCAACGCTTCCGAAAGTGTCAGCAGCCGTGCCTTGGCATCAAAAATACGCAACGCGCCAGGCAGCGGTTTCACGCTCACCACCAGCCCATGATCGCGCCGCAAACGCTCCGCCAGCGCGTGGTTCATGCCCAAGCTCTCGGCGTTCAATGTGGTACCAATGGCCTCAGCGGTCAGTTCAAGCGCTGGAAAATGATTCGCGTGCTCATGGAAAAAGTCCCGCACTTCTTCATTCGGCAGCAAAATTTTCCGCCCCGATGGCAGCGTAATCCCGCCGGATTCCTCGCGCGCCCCCGCCCAGGCCCGGTGCAATGCCAGTATCGCCCGCACACCATTCGGGGCCGATGCCGCCAGCGCTTGAATTTCCGCCTCCGGTACTGGGTCGGTCCCCAGCAGCGGGTCGCCGAACA
>NCFD01000082.1 GCA_002281005.1 Acidocella sp. 35-58-6
AGTGTGTCAGTAATCTTTGAAGCTAGCCCTCTAAATGGCGGGCGCTTGAGAAGGGCAAATTCATTATCAAGAAATCCTAAGTCAAAGGCGGCGTTATGGGGGCTCGCCGTGAACTGGCCCTTGAAATTCGCGCCCAATTTGAAGCCTACACGGCGACGGGTCTGCCTTTGCACCATGCCGACGCTCATAAGCATATGCATCTACACCCGACGGTGGCCGATACCATGATTGAAATTGGGCGGGAGTTTGGCCTGTCCCGCATCAGGGTTCCCGCCGAGCCTCCAGAAATTTTGCGGCTCTGCAACGAAAGCCCCACGCTGGCTGATCGCGCTTTGTTTGCATGGAGCGGCGTATTGCGTACAAAAGTCCGTCGGGCGAACCTTAGCGCTGCTGATCAGGTGTTCGGCATCAAGTGGTCAGGCCACATGAGCACCAGCCGCGTCACCCGGCTTTTACAAAATTTGCCGCCAGGTCCAACGGAAATCTATTTTCATCCGGCCACTGAACAGGATGCGGCATTGCGAGCGCTGATGCCCGATTACGAGCCTGTCATGGAGCTAAAAACTTTGCTGGACATTTCCCGCGAGAGCCCATTTACTTTGTAGCTCGACCCTATGGAGATCGCTGTGCCAGCCTACACCAACGATCAATTGACGCTGGATCATCTCGAGAAACTGGCGGAGCGCTTCTCGATGTCCACGCAGGATGCGGCCAAGTTCATGCTCTGGTCGCGCCAGATGCCTTGGCTCGCCGACAAACCTATCCAGCAGCGGATTGCCAAATTCCGCGAGCAGCACCCGCTTATATGGCCGGAGCATTAGCTTCAGGCGAGAGTATTTTAAAATCATCTCGCGTTTTATAATGCCGTGTTCTGGTGATGGGCGGTTGGGTCCACGGCGGGCGGGGCCTATCGGTGCCACGCGGCACCTGTATAAAAATACGGCCCGAGGCCTAACGTGAAGATGAGGCACCCATATAACGCATGTTCATAGCAAGCAAAACGTAATGAGCGGTGTCTCATTTAGCCGGTTGCAAAAAGAACGCCCCCGAGGCCGGTCAACACGAGCGCAACCACATTGAGAAAAATAATATGCGCGAACCCAAACGCGACCGCCGAGGCGATAACCATATTATTGCTTTCGCCAAATACTGGTGCATAGCGTTGAAACATAAACCGCCGGTAAATTACTTCTTGTGGCCAGACCGAGAGCAGCGGGTATAAAACCATGATCAGCACCCACAATAACGGTTGGTTACGCGGTAACGCCAGAAACTGTGCGGGCTGAAACCACCATACGGCCATTGCCAGCAAGCTGCCCAGGAACAGAAACCGGCGCAGGATGCCCCGGATCTCAGAACGGGCTTTCAAATCCTCAGTTGTTGGCTTTGCCGGGATAAGCATCAGCACGACGCTGAGCTTAAATGGGGCGATCAGTGCCAACCGGCGGATCATGGTCGACAGGCTAGGGATTGGCCGGGGGCGGGTATCGCGGCTGGCAGATGCGCACAACAACCCGCCGAGCCAGAGTAACAAAAACAGCACCCATGCCTTGCGGTAAGCCAGCACCAACAACGGGCCGCCTGCGTAAAGTGCGCAAAATTCTGCCAGCAAATAAAAAACCCCGGAGCGATCCGGGGTTTTTTTGGAAATCAACGCTTGCTGAACTGGAAGCTGCGGCGGGCCTTCGCCTTGCCGTACTTCTTACGTTCAACCATCCGGCTATCACGGGTCAGGAACCCAGCAACCTTCAGGATGCCACGCAGTTCCGGCTCATAAAGCTGCAGCGCCCGCGAAATACCGTGACGCACCGCGCCGGCCTGACCCGACAAGCCACCACCAACGACCGTGCACATCACGTCAAACTGGTTATAGCGGTCAGCGACCAGGAAGGGCTGGGTGATCAGCATCCGCAGCACCGGGCGGGCGAAATACACCGGCGCCTTTTTGCCATTGACCATGATCTCGCCTTTGCCGGGCTTGATCCAGACGCGGGCAACTGCGTTTTTACGGCGGCCAGTAGCGTAGGAGCGGCCTTGCGCGTCACGCTTTGGTTCACGCTTTGGAGCGGCGGTTTCGGCGGCGACAACGCCGGTCATGTCTTTCAGACCGGCAAAGCTGTTGGTTGATTCAGACATGCTCAATCTCTCCGGTTCTTGGCGTTAAGCGCGCCGACATCAAACGGCTTTGGCTGCTGGGCAGCATGCGGGTGCTCGGCACCGGCATACACATATAAATTCTTCATTTGCTGGCGTTGCAGCGGGCCGCGCGTAATCATGCGCTCAATGGCTTTTTCCACCACGCGCTGCGGGTTGGCGCTGGCCAGACGGTCCTTGATGGTACGGCCCTTGATGCCGCCGGCGTAGCCGGTGTGGTAATAAAGCACCGACTGTTCCATTTTTTTGCCGGTCAGCTTAACTTTTTCAGCGTTTACGATGATGATATTGTCACCACAATCAACGTGCGGGGTAAATTGCGGCTTGTGCTTGCCGCGCAGACGGCTGGCGACGATAGCAGCCAAGCGGCCCAGTATCAGGCCCTCGGCGTCGATCAACACCCAGTCCTTCTTTACATCCGCTGGTTTCAGCGAAACGGTCGTTCTCATGTTCAGGTCCCTTAAATCAGAGGCCGCTCTATCGTGATTTTCCGGCACTAAGTCAAGGGGTTCGGGGTGTGGTATTATGATACCGTAAAAATAAAAGCTATTTTAGCCAGGCTTTCCGCGAGCTTCAGTCCAACCGTGGCTCGGTGCGGCGTACCGGCCGGGGCGGTAATCGTGGGTCATTGCGTGGGTCTGGTGGTTGCACAGGCTGTTGGGCTGACTTCATCCGGCCAAAATGCGGAAAATTTTCAAAATCGTCGTCAGCCGTCAGAATTTTGGCCGCTGGACTCGCGGTTTTATTGGCCAGATAGCGAATTTCATCGTGCAAAGCGTCAATCTGAGCTTCAATCGCATCCAGCCTGGCTTTCACGCCAAAAACCGAGAAAGGCATGACCAGAAACACCAGCGCGTACAGCAGAACGGGCAGGGCAGCCAGCAGGAACGCCCAGGCTGGCAGCCAGTCCGGCAGGGTAAAGGGCATGTTCATGGTTGTTGACCTACCATAAAATCCTCAGTGCCGGAAATGCCTCATGCCGGTGAAGACCATGGCAACACCGGCTTCATCGGCAGCGGCGATCACGTCGGCGTCGCGAATCGAGCCGCCCGGCTGGATCACGCACTTCGCCCCGGCGGCGATGGCGGCCTGCAGCCCGTCGGCAAATGGAAAGAAAGCATCGGAGGCCACCACGCAATTTTTCATGTCCAAACCGGCCGCCTTACCGCGCCACGCGGCAATGCGGGCGGAATCCAACCGGTTCATCTGCCCAGCTCCAATACCCAGTGTGGCGCCGCCTTTGGCATAAATAATGGCATTGGACTTCACATGTTTACAAACCCTGAACGCAAACACCATGTCGGCAATCTCGGCTGGCGTGGGCGCACGCTGGGTGACGATTTTCCAGTCGGCGGGCTGAGACTGCCCATTATCACGGCTTTGCACCAGGAAGCCGCCGGCGATGGATTTGAAGGTCGTGCCCGGCGCATCGGCATCCGGTACGCCGCCAGTGAGCAGCAGCCGCAGGTTTTTCTTTTTGGCCAAAATCTCCTTGGCTTCGTCGGTCGCATCCGGCGCAATGATAACCTCGGTGAAAATCGTCGCAATTTTGGCCGCCGTGGTGCTGTCCAGCATCCGGTTGAGCGCCACAATGCCGCCGAACGCAGAAACCGGGTCGCAGGCGAGTGCGGCGTCCCAGGCTTCGCTGATACGGGCCGCCGTCGCAACGCCGCAGGGGTTGGCGTGTTTCACAATCACGATGGTGGGGTCGGCAAATTCGGCGACGCACTCAAATGCCGCATCGGTGTCGTTGAGGTTGTTGTAGGAGAGTTCCTTACCTTGAACCTGGGTCGCCGTGGCGACGCCGAAGCGGGGCGCCGTGGTATAAAATGCTGCACTCTGGTGGGGGTTTTCACCGTAGCGCAAGGTTTGTTTCAGGCTGCCGGTCATGGTCATGGTGGCTGGGTAGGTCTCACCATTCTGGGCGGCAAACCAGGTGGCGATTGCGCTGTCGTAAGCGCTGGTGCGCGCATAAGCGGCACCCGCCAAGGCTTTGCGCGTTGCTAGTTTGGTGCCGCCATGGGCGGCGATCTCGGCGAGCACAGTGGCGTAGTGTCCGGCATCAGTCAGTACCGCCACATAGTCGTGGTTTTTGGCGGCGGCGCGGATCAGGGCAGGGCCACCAATGTCGATGTTCTCCACACAATCCTCAAACGCCGCGCCACGCGCCACGGTGGCCTCGAACGGATATAAATTCACCGCCACCAGATCAATCGGGGCGATGTTATGCGTTTGCATTTGCGCCAGATGCTCTGGCACGTCTCGCCGCCCCAGAATGCCGCCATGAATTTGCGGCACCAGGGTTTTCACCCGGCCATCCAGAATTTCCGGAAAACCAGTATGGTCAGAGACATCCTTAACCGGCACGCCGGCATCGCGCAGCGCCTTGGCCGAACCACCGGTTGAGAGAATTTCAACATTGTGGGCCACCAGTGCGCGGGCAAATTCCACCAAGCCGGTTTTGTCGGACACCGAAATCAACGCCCGGCGGATGGTCACAATATCAGTCATCAAAAAGTCCTTATGGTTTATCGGGGGTGCCAGTATTGGCCACCGGCACAGCGGAAACAGCGTTGGCAGGAGAGCCATGCAGCAGCTTGGTGCTGATCAGCACATACACCAGAGCGTGTTTATCGGTATCAACCATGCGGGTCAGAACAAAATGTTTGAATAAAAAGGATGCGGAAATCGCCGCAACCTCTTCTTTTTGTGGTAAATTAGCCGGTAGCGTGACCGGCCCGGCGGCAATGCAGGAGAGTGCAAACTGGCTGGGGTCAGTGGCAACACCAATGCCTCCCGCCACACCACCGGTTTGTGCGAACGAGGCATAGCATTCCACATTCGGGATTTTCGGGTCCTCAAGCCGCTGTACCACCACCTTGTCGTTGGGGCCCACCAGCCGGAAATTGGTGCTCACACTGCCAATCTGCTGGTCGGCGAGCGCTGGGGTAGTGAAACACGCAAGTAGGGCGGCGGCAATCAGTCGTTTCATTGGGCACTCCGGGGTTCGGTCAGCGCGTCATACACCAAAAGAGTCTTTTTACAGATAATCGCATCGGCAAATTCCTGTTCAGTGCGTAACCGCCCGGCAGCGCCCATTTTGGCGCGCATCTCCGGGTTGTCGATCAGTTTTTTCAATGCCGCCGCCAGTGCCACGGCATCGCGTGGCGGCACGATGAACCCGGTTACCCCATCCACCACGGCCTCGCGGCAACCCGGAACATCGGTGGTCACCAGCGGCTTGCCTGAAGCTGCCGCCTCAAGTGCGGACTTGGGCAGGCCTTCGCGATAGGTCGAGGGCTGGCAGGCAATATGCGCGCTGGCAAGCAACGCTGGAATATCACGCCGCGGCCCCAGCCATGTCACCAGCCCCTCAGCCTGCCAGCCCCGCAATTCTGCCTCGGTCGCGCTATTGGGGTTGCCGGGGTCCGGCGCACCAACCAGCACAAATTCAGCCTGACCGCGCAATATCCTGGCAGCCTCGATGAAGACGGGGATGCCTTTTTCCCTGATCATGCGGGCGATCAAAATAATCCGCACCGGCGGCGGCGGCTCAGGTGCTGGGGCAAAATCCGAAATATCCACACCGGCCCCCCGGATCAACACAGCGGTTCCGGGCCGGATCATGCCGGCCGCTTCCAATGCCGCCAGGTCATCAGGGTTCTCAAACACCACCCGTGAATTGGGCGGCGACAAGGTGAGTTTCAGCGCAAAACTCACCATCGGCCTCAATAGTTTTGCCAGCAGTTTGTCCGAGGAATACACAAACCCCAGCCCGACAGGGGCGTTCAGAACCGCCTTCACCCCCGCGAGCCGTGCAGCCACCCCGCCCACAATGATCGGTTTTAGCGCCACGTGATGCACAAGATCGGGCTGCAAACGTTTGTATATACGGGAAATATTCCAGGCAAACCAAAATTCCGCAAACGGATTCAACCGCTTGCGGTTAAACGGCACGCTGATCACCTCGATGCCCGCTGCCTCAATCACGGCTT
>NCFD01000083.1 GCA_002281005.1 Acidocella sp. 35-58-6
CGGGCCCGGCGCACGGCGGCGCCAATGAAGCGGCGCTGAACATGCTGGAAGAAATCCAGAACATGGGTGGCATCTCCAAAGTCGGCGAGTTCATGAACCAGGTCAAGGACAAGAACTCGAACGTCAAGCTCATGGGCTTTGGCCACCGGGTTTATAAAAACTTCGACCCACGCGCCAAAATCATGCAGAAAACCTGCTATGAGGTTTTAGGCGAACTGGGCATCAAAAACGACCCAATGCTCGACCTCGCAATCGAACTGGAAAAGATCGCTCTCGAAGACCCGTATTTCGTGGAGCGCAAACTCTACCCGAACGTCGATTTCTACTCGGGCATCATCCTGAAAGCCATGGGCTTCCCCACCACCATGTTCACCCCCATCTTCGCCCTGGCCCGCACTGTCGGCTGGATCAGCCAGTGGATGGAAATGATCGAAGACCCGCAACAGCGTATTGGTCGCCCCCGGCAAATTTATACCGGTGCCGCCACGCGCGATTATGTTCCGGTCGACAAGCGGAGCTGATGGCAGCAACGCTCACCGGCCCACAGCACCAACATTCCCGCACCAGCGGGAATTTTTCTAGCCCTCCATGACCATGGCCGGGCCTCGAACTTCGCGCTCGTGGCTCGTGTGGTTTGCCAATTCACCGGCCCGCAACCTGATCTTCGGGCTGGCCTATATGCTACTCGTCGTCGCCGGCGCCACCGTGGCCTATGTGCTTGATGGCTGGTCTTGGGGCGATGCATTCTACTTTGTCATCATCACGGTATTCACGGTGGGTTACGGCGAAGTACACCCCGTGGCGACCGTTGATTTACGCGCCATCACCATCGCCACCATTATCCTTGGCTGCACCGGAATCATCTTTCTCACCGGTGCGCTGGTGCAATTCATCACCATCGCCCAAATTCAAATTCTTCTTGGGACCAAGCGCATGAAAACCCACATCGATAAAATGACCGGCCACGTGATCGTGTGCGGCTACGGCCGTATCGGCCAGATGCTGGCAGACGAATTAAGGGCCGGCGGCACTGAATTTGTGGTGCTGGAACTCAATGAGCAACGCTACAACGAATCGATGTCTGCCGGAAACCTCACAATCCGTGGCGACGCCACTGACGAGACCGTTTTACAAGCCGTCGGCATCGCACGGGCGCGCGCCCTGGCGAGCGTGGTCCCCAATGACGCCGCCAATGTGTTCATTACGCTTTCCGCGCGCAACCTGAATAAAAAACTGGAAATCATCGCCCGCAGCGAGGCCCCCAGCACCAAGAGCAAATTGCTGCAAGCCGGGGCCAATTCCGTGGTCGAGCCCACCCATATAGGGGCCGAACGCATCGCTCAGCTTATCATGTTCCCGCGCACCTCCTCCTTCACGGATGGCTCAGACCGGATGCGAACCTTAAGCTTTGGCCTGCGCACGCTCGGGCTCGACCTCGAGGTCATGGCGGTCGCAGCTGACAGCCCGCTCGCCGGCGCCACCATTGAAGCTGCCGAGCATCAGGCCAGCGGCAGCCTGTTTGTCATCGCCATCAACCGCAAAGGCGGCGAAACCATCACCCGCCCCGACCCCGCGACCATGATCGAGGCCGGTGACGGCGTGGTCGTGATCACCCGCTCGGGCCGGAGCGGCCCAAAAATCAGCTAACGCAAAATCCACCCCTCGATTTTTCTGCGGTGCAACATTACATACGCTCCAACGTAAACATCCAAAGGCTTCCCAATCATGCCCTCTTTATTCGACCCCTTGACCCTGGGTGACATCACCCTGCCAAACCGCATCATCATGGCTCCCCTCACCCGCGCCCGCGCCGGGGTTGAGCGTATGCCGAACGCATTGATGGCGCATTATTATGCCGAACGCGCCTCGGCCGGTTTAATCATCTCTGAAGCCACCTCCGTCACCCCGATGGGCGTAGGCTACGCCGACACCCCAGGCCTGTGGTCGGCTGAGCAAGTTGAGGGCTGGAAGCTGGTCACCAAGGCCGTGCACCAGGCCGGCGGCCGGATATTTGCGCAGCTCTGGCATGTTGGCCGTGTCTCGCACCCGATGTTCCTGAACGGCGAATTGCCGGTTTCAGCCAGCGCGATTGCGCCGAAAGGCCATGTCAGCCTGGTGCGCCCCCTGCAGGATTACGTGGTGCCCCGTCCGCTGGAAACCTCGGAAATTCCCGGCGTGGTAGAAGCCTACCGCAAAGCCGCGATGAACGCCCAGATGGCCGGGTTCGACGGCGTGGAAATCCACGGCGCCAACGGTTATTTGCTCGATCAATTCCTGCAGGATGGCTCTAACCAGCGCACCGATGAGTATGGCGGCAGCATCGCCAACCGCGCCCGCCTGATGCTTGAAGTCACCGACGGCGTGCTCTCAGTTTGGGAAGCTGGCCTGGTGGGTATGCATCTGGCACCTCGCATGGACTCTCATTCAATGGGTGATTCAGACCGTCTCGGCACCTTTTCCTACGTCGCCCGTGAACTGGGCGAACGTGGGCTCGCTTTCATCTGCGCCCGCGAGCACAAGGCCGAGGACTGGATTGGTCCACAGTTGAAAAAAATCTTTGGCGGCACCTACATTGCCAATGAAGGTTTCACCAAGGAGTCCGCTCAGGCGGCACTGGATGCTGGCGAGGCTGATGCCATCGCCTGGGGCAAGCTGTTCATCGCCAACCCCGACTTGGTGGAACGCTTCAAAACCAACGCCCCCCTCAACGAGCCAAATCCGGCGACGTTCTACGCGCAAGGTGCGACCGGCTACACCGATTACCCGGCCCTGCAATACCAAGCCGCGTAGTTAAAAATTACCAAGGCCGGGGAGTACGTCCCCGGCCTTTTCAGTCCCAGAACCGCCGGGATTTGCGGAAATCCCGCCAGTTTTCCTTGAGAGTATCCTGGTCTGTCCCGGTCCCCCGGCCGCACCAGCCCAGAATAATCCCGGCCGCGCGTAAATGCGCGCCCGCAATCTGGTTCACCATACCAATCGCCACGTTCATGTCGTTGAACGTCCCCAGTTGGTCCTGCAACCGGGCGGTGGTCTTGGTGTAGCTTTTCACCTGCGCCGGGTTATCAAACAGCGGCCCGAACAGTTCGGCCACATAGCGCAGTTTCTTCAACCCAATCCGCAATTCATGACGCTGATGCGGCGATAACGCTGTCACATGCTTACCGCGCTTGAGCAATTTATCATGCAGCCGGGACAGGTTCTGTGCGGCAAATTCCTGCGCCGGTGCGGTCAGGCGCGGCAGGGCATCAGCCGGCAAGCTATTACGCCAGCCGCATCGGGCCACAAATGCCTGCGCGGAAAGTACGAAGCGGGTGGTCGCAGGGGCAGCTAAAAGGTCTCGCACTGAGCCATAGGCGGCCTCGCGGCGGGCCTCGCAATCCTGCAAAATATCCTCAAAACCAGCCTCATCCGGGAACGCCGCGTGCGGACCCTCGCGCACCAATCTCATAAATACATCAAGGTTTCGGGCCTCGCCCAGCAATGTCGCAATGTCGCGCGCTTCCTCACGCAAGCTGACAAATTCCGGGCACGGGAACGCGCGTTGAAACAACCCGAGCATGGCTCGCAAGCGCCGCAGCGCCACCCGCATCTGATGCACCGCCGCCACCGCATCACCGGCTTCAAACGCTGGCCAATTGGCAGCGAACTGCGCCAGGCAACTATTGATCGCCCGACCAATGGCCTCGTCCACCGTCAGATCACTGCTCAGCATGGCGTAGCTGCGCACCGCTTTTGGCGACGCGCCAGCCGCCAGCAACACCCCGCGGTCAGACTTCGCCAGCATCCCGAGGCGCACCGGAAACGCTTCAGCCAGTGCCACGCCTAACCGGTATAAATCCGCAACATCCCCAGCTTTCCACTCGAGTTCAATCTCGCGCACCGGCATCGTGATCTCACCGGCCACGATCACGCCGGCATCGAACGCAATCTCGATGGTGCTAGTCTCGCTGCGGATCTGGTGCGTCGCACGACGAATATCGGTGGCATAAATCGCAGCAAGCGCACGGCCTTCAGTCGCGGCCTCAATCATCCCGGCGACTTCGGCACCAAACAGCGAAGGGTCAGGCACCTCATGCGCTGTCGTCACCTCAATTTCGCCGCGCTCAAACAACCCGCCTGGAAAGCCGCCGCTCCATTTCAGTGTCATAACGTGGCCACGCGGTAGGGTTCGCATCCGCAGCAGCATTTTATGGCGCTGCAAATCACCTTGGGCAGTGTCGTAATAAACAGTGTGCAACCGCCGGCTGGAGGGCCGGCGGCCATTCAGCCCCAGCACCGGCCATTGCTGCGCGGCCTTGAAACCAACCTCAGCCACCAGAAATTTAAGTTCAACCTCCCGGTTGACCGGTTTGATCTGCGCCACGGCAGGACGAACGGCAGGGAGTATGGCCTGAGACAAATGCGTCCTAATAGATCGTTAAGCCGGGCACGTTACCGGAGCCTGCTCATGTAGTGCAACCATCAATTACGAGCTATGATCTGGATCAAAATTTCGGCTTAAACGCTCTGAAAATAAAACAAAAACAGTCGATATAAACGTCGCCACCGTACCGATACCAAATAAAATTTCATAATTCTCTGTGGCATGAAACAGGCTGGAGAAGGCCGCCGCACTGACCGCCTGCATGACAGCATAACTCATGGTGGCCAAACCCCAGTTAGCCGCCAGCCGGTTTGGCGCCACCAGTGAGGCAATCGCGCCCGAGGTCAGCAGCACCGCACCGAGAGCCACGGCACCCACCCCAAAGGCCGAGATCGACAGTCCAATCACGCTGCCCGTGAACATTGGCACCGAAACAGCCACGGTCATGACCACATAAGCGCCCACAAGCGTCTTCAAAAACCCCACCCGGTCAGCAATGCGCCCCAGAATCGGTGGGCCGAGCGCTGCCGCCACCCCCAGCACGGCAGACACATCCGCCCCCGCCGCCACCCCGCGATGCAGCCCGATGGCAACGAAACTAGCCAAAAACAGCATATGCGGCAGAAACCCAAAGGCGCAGAGCGCATAGCCGATTATCAGCAAAGCCACCGGCTTATTCAAAACCTGCTTGCCCACAGGCCGCGCCGTCGGGGTGATCACCGCAGGCGGCATCATGATCCCCACCGCCACCGTCGCCAGCAGGCTGAAGCCGCCCAACAATGCCCAGGTCATGGGAAGCCCAAACACCAAAAACCGCGGGATCAGCAGTCCTGAAACCATAATCCCCGTTCCCATCCCCGCAAAGGTGATGCCGCCCACTTGGCCGCGTTTGGCGGGCGGTGCCCGGCCCACAACGGCGGCTGCCATCAGCACCATCAAAGCCCCGCCGGTAATGCCCGTCAGCAGCCGCCAGATGCCCGCGTAAAAAACCCCGAAATTCCAGGCCGAAGCGATCAGGCTGAGTGCCGTTAAACCCATCAGTGTGGTTACGGCGGCACGGGTGTGGATCGGCCGGCGCCAGGCCCGCATACCCGCAGCACCAATCAGATACCCGAGCAAGTTTGTTGTCCCCAGCCAAAATGCGGCCGCGGCGGTAAACCAGTGCGCGGCCACCAGCGCAGGCACCAGCGGCGCATAACCAAACCGCGCAATGCCCACACCCACCAGCATCGCCAGCAGCCCGCAACCCGCGGCGCGGTAGAGGGGAAACACCTGTTCTGTATTCATGCGACGTCCATAGAGGACAGCCATGCTGCCAGGAAGTACCCCAAAATCACCCCAGCCATGGCGTTGCACCAGGATGGTTGATATACACGCCTCTTCTTTTACGAATCCCAAAGGACAC
This sequence comes from Acidocella sp. 35-58-6, assembly GCA_002281005.1. Taxonomy (GTDB): domain Bacteria; phylum Pseudomonadota; class Alphaproteobacteria; order Acetobacterales; family Acetobacteraceae; genus Acidocella. The sequence goes on from NCFD01000083.1 coordinate 5,769, forward strand.
ACATGGCCCGCCGCCGGCAGCTCTACGAAGGCAAAGCAAAAATCCTGTTTGAAGGGCCCGAGCCCGGCACGCTCGTGCAATATTTCAAGGATGACGCCACCGCCTTCAACGCCCAGAAAAAGGGCACGATCAGCGGCAAGGGCGTGCTCAACAACCGGATTTCCGAGCATATCTTCACGCTGCTCGGGCTGATCGGCGTACCGACGCATTTCATCCGCCGCCTCAACATGCGCGAGCAATTGATCCGCCAGGTCGAGATTATCCCGATCGAAGTCGTCGTCCGCAACGTCGCCGCAGGGTCGATCTCGACTCGCCTCGGCATCGAAGAAGGCACGCAGCTGCCGCGC
>NCFD01000084.1 GCA_002281005.1 Acidocella sp. 35-58-6
CTTTTCGGCGGCGATGTTTCTGTTTGTGGCGGTGTTGTGGACAGGCTTGAGCGTGCTGCGGCCGCAGGCGGCGGCCGTGCCGGGTGCCTTGGGGTTGCGGCGCTGGGCCATCGCGGCGGCCGTGCTCCTGGTGGTGACAATGTTTGCGGGAACGTTTGTATCCGGCACCCACGCGATTGATGTGTTTAACGCCAAAACCGGCGCCGGCATGGGCGCACCGCCAGCGGATTATTTCACCCTGCAGCCATGGTGGCTGAATATGTTCGCGAATAAGGCGGCGGTGCTGTTTGATCATCAGATGCTGGCGAGTGTGACGGCTTTGGTGGTGCTGGTGGCAGCGGTGATGGCGCTGCGCAGCGGTGTGAGTGGCGCCGTGCGCGATGCGGCTTTGGCGGTTGGCGCCTTGGTGTTGTTGCAGTACGCTCTGGGCGTGACAGCATTGGTCTCGAAACTGTTGGATATCGGTGTGGCGCATCAGATGAACGCGGTGCTGCTGCTGGCGGCGTTTGTGTATATGCTGCACGGTTTGCGGGGTGCGACCAGGTGATGAAATCCGGCGACCGGCTGGTTAGTAACTGGCTGCTGCTGCTGGCCTTCATGGTGTTCGGCATGGTGGCCGGTGGTGGCCATGCGCGGATGATCGGGGCCGGATATATTATTCAGGTGTGGCTACCGTTCACGGGCTTTATCCCACCGCGCACTGATGCCGACTGGACGCATTTGTTTGGGTTATATCAGCAGACCAGCCAGTATCAGGCGATGCATCCGCCGATGGACATGGCGCAGTTCAAGGCATTGTTTTGGCCGATGTTTCTCGACCGGGTGTGGGGCCGGGTGATGGCGCTGGTGTTCATGGTGCCGTTGGCGATTTTTTGGTTTCGAAAGCGGGTTTCACTCAAATTGGCGCTGTGGCTGCTGGCGTTGTTCGGCGCGGGTGGGGCGCAGGCGGTGTATGGCTGGTTGATGGTGCGCACCGGCATGGAACCCGGTGTGCTGACGCCGCCGCCAGAATGGCTGGCGCCGCATTTTGTCTCGGGCATGTTGATTTTCATCGGGCTGTTATGGACCGCTTTGAGCGTGCGCAATCCGCAGCCCGCCGTGATTACCGGTGCAGCGCATTTGAAAACCCTGCTCACGCTCTGCATTATTTTGATTTTAGGGACGATGGGCCTGGGGGCGCTGGTGGCAGCGACCAACGCGATTGCGGTGTTCAACACCTTCCCGATGATGGATGGGCAATGGGTGCCCGCCGGGTTTTACAGCCTGCATCCGGTGTGGCTGAATTTCATCGCTAATCAGGCGACTGTGCAATTTGACCATCGGGTGATGGCAACAGTGACCGCGCTGAGCGTGCTGGTGACGGCCGTGATGGGACTGCGTGAGCCGTTGCCGGCCGGGCCGCGTGATGCGTTTTTACTACTGGCCGGGCTGGTGGGGCTGCAATATCTGCTGGGGATGATCACCATCGTCTCCGGCTCGGTCGAGTTGGGATTTGTGCATGAGTTAAACGCGGTGTTGTTGCTGGCGGCGGCGGTGCTGGCGCGGCATGGTTTGCGTGGGGCGGTCAGAGGCCCCATGTTAAGGTCTGATGTAGCTGCTGCGGAGTGAACTGATGAGCGAAGCCCTCGATATTGCCCAAAAACTTTTTCATGGTGACGGTGGGTTGGACCCGGTGGTGGCGGCGCGGCAGATCGCCGCGGCGCTCGAGGGTAGCGATGATGGTGAGCTGTTCCTGGAATACCGCGAGTCCGAAGGGATCAGCCTGGAAGATGGCCGCATCCGCTCGGCGAGCTTCGATACGCGCCGTGGCTTTGGTTTACGCGCCGTGCTGGGGGAAGCCAGTTACTACGCCCATGCCGGGGATTTAAGCGAGCCGGCACTGGCGCGGGCGGCGGAGACCATCCGCGCCGCCAAGTCGGCTGAGCAATCCATGGTGGCTGCCGGGCCAGCGGGGGGAGCGGCACCGCTTTATGTGGGGTTGAACCCGCTGGCGGAGATGCCGTTTGCCACCCGGGCTGCGCTGTTGACCGAGATTGATGCCTATGCGCGCGCCGCGGATTCGCGCGTGACGCAGGTGATGGCGAGCATCATGGGCGAGTGGCAGGTGGTGGAAATTTTGCGGGCCGATGGCACCCGGGTGGCCGATGTGCGCCCCTTGGTGCGGCTGAATGTCTCGGTGGTGATGGAGGAAAATGGCCGCCGTGAGTCCGGTGGCCACGGTGCCGGTGGCCGGACCTCCTACGCATCGTACATGGTGCCTTCCTACTGGCAGGGGGCAGTGCACGAGGCGATTCGGCAGGCTTCAGTGAATTTGACGAGTGTCGCGGCACCCGCAGGCGAGATGCCGGTGGTGCTGGGTTCCGGCTGGCCAGGCATTTTGCTGCATGAGGCAATCGGACACGGGCTGGAAGGCGATTTCAACCGCAAGCAAACCTCGGCGTTCGCGGGGTTAATGGGCAGCCGGATTGCCGCCAAGGGTGTGACGGTGGTGGATGATGGCACGCTGCCCAACCGGCGCGGCTCTCTCACCATTGACGATGAAGGCACGCCAACCTCACGCACCACCCTGATTGAGGATGGGATTCTGGTTGGTTTCATCCAGGACCGCCAGAACGCCCGGCTGATGAATATGCGCGCGACCGGTAATGGTCGGCGGCAATCCTATGCCCACTCGCCGATGCCGCGGATGACCAACACCATCATGCTGAATGGCGAGGCCACCACCGAGGACATGATCAAATCCGTCAAACGCGGCCTCTATGCGGTGAATTTCGCGGGCGGGCAGGTCGATATCACTTCCGGCAAGTTCGTGTTCTCGGCAGCCGAAGCCTATATGATCGAGGATGGCAAAATCGGCGCACCGGTCAAAGGCGCCACCTTGATCGGCAACGGCCCGGATGCGCTGACCAAGATCGAGATGATCGGCAATGATTTCGCGCTCGACCCCGGTGTCGGCACCTGTGGTAAAAACGGCCAGGGCGTGCCGGTGGGTGTGGGGCAGCCGACAATGAAAATGTCGGGTCTGACGGTTGGTGGGACTGCCGCATAACAGTCATGAAGCTGTCGCTTCTCTGTCACGCCGCAATCTGCGATATTGGATTTTATGGACCAATTCTCCATCGATGACCGGCATGACACGATGCTGAACGTGAGCGCGCGGCGTGCCGTGGTGGATCTGGGGTCCAACTCCGTTCGGTTGGTGATTTACGAGGGTGATTCTCGGAACCCGGTACAGATTTTCAATGAAAAGGCTGTGCTGCGTCTGGCCAAAGGCATGACCAAGACCGGCAAGATGGATAAAGCGGCACTGGTGCAGGCTGAAACCGTGCTGCGGCGCTATGCGGCGGTGGCGCGGGCCATGGGCGTGCAGATTCTCGAAGTGCTGGCCACCTCAGCGGTGCGCGACGCCGAAAACGGCCCCGAGTTTGTGAGGCACTTACAGAAAAACATCCCCGAAATGCGCATCAATGTGCTCTCGGGCAATGCCGAGGCCTCGTTATCCGCTGAGGGTGTGCTGTGCGGCATTCCGGCGGCAGACGGGATACTGGCGGATTTAGGTGGTGGCTCACTGGAGCTGGTGCGGCTCGATGCCGGGCGCGTTGGCACCTCGGTCACGTTGCCAATTGGCGTGATCCGTCTGGCGGACCGTGCCGGCGGCGATTTAATGAAAGCCCGCCAGATTGTGACGACGGCGCTTGAGGATGCGCCGTTTGTGGCCGAAGCGGCGGGGCGGGATTTATACCTCTCAGGCGGCGCCTTTCGGGCCCTGGCGCGGATTCACATTATGCAAACCGGCTACCCGCTGAACATGGTGCATCACTACACCATCGGGCGCGAGGAAGCACGGGATCTGGCGGGCGTTATCAGCGAGGCGGGGCGCAAGCTGATCGAGCGGATGCCCGGCGTGCCGAAGCGCCGGATCGAGGATTTACCCTACGCCGCGCTGATTTTACGGCGGTTGCTGCGGGCTTCGGGGGTGGAGCGCGTGGTGTTCAGTGCCAACGGCATGCGCGAAGGCTGGTTTGCAAGGTTGATGCCGCCGGAAATTCGTGCCGAGGACCCTCTGCTGGCGGCGGGCAAGGATTTAACCCGCGGCACCTTGCGCGACCCGACCTTGCCGCCAGCCCTGGTGGCCTGGACCAACTCAATTTTCCCGCAGGAAACCGGCTCGCAGCGGCGGTTGCGCGAGGCGGCTTGCTGGCTCTCTGACATTGGCAGCCATGAGCACCCTGAATACCGTGCCGAGCAGGCGTTTTTGCGGGTGTTGCGGCAATCCGGCATTGGGCTCGACCATCACGCCCGGGCATTTTTAGCGCTGACCATGGCGTTACGGTATGAGGCCGAAGCGGATAGTCCGTTTTTGGTCCCGGCACGTTCATTGCTGGATATGCACGCGAATCGCCGGGCGGAAACGCTGGGGGCGGCATTGCGGCTGGCCTACACGCTCTCCGCCGGCACGCCGCAACTGCTGGCTGGTACCACGTTGACGATGGCGCCGGGGCGGTTGATTCTCGGGCTGGCCGAGGCAAATGGCGTGTTTGCCGGGGATTCGGTGTTGCGGCGGCTGGACCGGCTGGCGCAACTGCTCGGCCTCGAAGCCGAAACGGAACGCCATTAGGGGTAATCCCCTATACGGCCCTCTACTTGCGTTTACGGCAAGGCAGCGCAATAGTTGCTGATAAATTTGGAGGAATGCCATGACTCAGGTTGAAAATCGCCAATTCCGTTTGGCTGCCCGGCCGGTTGGTCTGCCGAAAGCGAGCGACTGGACCTATGTGAAAGAGCCAGCGCGGCAGCCTGATGAGGGCGAAGTGCTGGTGGCGGTGGAATATCTCTCGCTTGACCCCGCCATGCGCGGCTGGATGAATGAAGGTAAATCCTATATCGCGCCGGTAAAGCTGGGCGATGTGATGCGGGCCGGCGGCGTTGGCAAAGTGCTGGAAAGTAAGGCGGCTGGGTTCGCAGCCGGGGATTTTGTCTCGGGCAGTTTAGGTGTTCAGGCTTACGCCACCTGCAAGGCGAAAGATTTAATTAAAATTGACCCCCGGCTGGCGCCACTGCCGGTTTATTTGAACGTGCTGGGGATGACCGGTATGACCGCGTATTTTGGCTTGCTGGAAGTGGGCGAACCGAAGGAAGGCGAAACCTTGGTGGTTTCTGGTGCGGCGGGTGCCGTAGGGGCCACTGTGGGGCAGATTGCCAAAATCAAAGGCTGCCGGGTGGTGGGAATTGCCGGTGGGGCCGAAAAATGTGCGTTTTTAATCAATGAACTCGGTTTCGATGCCGCCATTGATTACAAGGCTGGGGATATTCGTACAGCCATGAAGGAAGCCTGCCCGAACGGGATTGATGTTTACTTCGATAACGTTGGTGGCGAAATTTTGGATGCTTGCCTGGCGTTGATTAACCTGCGGGCGCGGATCGTAATTTGCGGGGCGATTTCGCAGTATAATAACACGACACCCATTAAGGGGCCTTCAAATTACCTCTCGCTGCTGGTGAACCGGGCACGGATGCAGGGCATGGTGGTGTTTGATTATGCCGACCGCTATGGGCTGGCGGCGCGTGAGATGGCTGGCTGGATGGCGGCAGGTAAGCTGAAAGGTAAGGAGGACATTGTCGAGGGATTGGAGACCTTCCCTGAGACGTTGTTGAAGCTGTTTTCTGGCGAAAATTTTGGCAAGCTGGTGCTAAAGGTTACGTAAGCTGTGATAGCAGACGCCCGGGATCGCCTATCAGGCGAAATTTTTTGTCGCGGGATGCGTTGCCGGTTTCCAGCGTGATGGCGGCTGGTTTGATTTGAAAATGTTTGGCGAGCGCCGCGAGGATCGCCTCGTTGGCGCGGCCGTCCTCGGGTGGGGCTGAGACCGCCACCTTGAGGCGGCCCAGGGGCCAGCCTGGGGATGCGGCGGCTTCCACGATGGTGCCGATGACAGTGCGCTTGGCGCCAGGTTGAGCTTTGACGGCCAATATGATGCCGTCTGCGGTGACGGACCAGCATTGCGGGGTGAGGCTTTGCGGATTGGTCGGCATTCGCTATCACCCGCCTCTCATTTAGG
>NCFD01000085.1 GCA_002281005.1 Acidocella sp. 35-58-6
AAGCGCTGCGTTACGATGAAACCGGCCAGCCACTCACGGGCAGCTTCATGGATTACGCCATGCCGCGTGCCGCCGATGTGCCCAATTTTATCACGCTGGACACGCCCACGCCATCACCCAATAATCCACTTGGCGTCAAAGGCCTAGGCGAGGCTGGCACTACCGGCGCACTGGCCGCCGTCACCAATGCCATTGCCAACGCCCTCTCTCACATTGGCGCCGAAATTCCCCAACTTCCCTGCACCGCCGAACGCTTGTGGCAGGCGATACAAAGCCGGGGTGATGCTGGCTAAAATGATTCAGACGAAGCTACAAACGCACCAGAAATTATGAGAAACATCGAGTAAGCACCGTTGCGGCTTTGCCGGAAATTTCGGCATGGGCACCCGCATTATAATTCGCTGGCACGGCTTCCTGCAGGGCTTGCCCAATCATGATGAGGATTGGCCCGGTTGTTGCCTCGCGTTCCACAAGGCGCGGCAGTGTTGCGATCGTTCCGCGCAAAGTGCGTTGCTGAGCCAAGCTGGCATTTTCAACGGCGATCGCTGGCATATCAGGTTCCATACCGGATTCAATAAAGTGCGCCGCCATCCCACCGAGAGTTTGGGTACCCATATAAACCACCAACGTGCCGCCGGATTTAGTAAGTGAAACCCAATCATGGGCTGGCAATCCGCCTTCTGCACCATGGCCGGTGAGAAAATGCACCGAGCGTGCCACGCCCCGCTTGGAGAGCGAGAGCTCCAGCGCCGCGGCCGCCGCCGTTGCCGCGGTAATACCAGGAATTATTTCAAAGGATATGTTATGCGCCCGCAACGCCTCCATCTCCTCAGAGGCACGGCCGAACACCATAGGGTCACCGCCTTTAAGGCGTACCACGACATGCCCCGCGAGCGCCTCTGCAACAAGCAGACGGCAAATTTCGCGTTGCGATGCCGAGTGTCTGCCACAGCGTTTGCCAACATCGATCAGACGCGCGGCAGGCGATGCCATACCGATAATACGCGCATCAACCAGGCTATCATGCAACACGACATCAGCACTGAGTAACCGGCGCAACGCTTTGATCGTCAGTAACTCAGGATCGCCAGGTCCGGCACCGATAAGGAATACACGGCTCATGTCACTAACTCCTGCGATGCTACAGATTGCGAAATTTCCGAGTGTAAAATCTCCGCGAGCTCGCCTTTGCACGAGCCGCAGTTGGTGCCGGCCTTCAGGACACTGCCAATGCCAGCAATATCTTCAAGGTGGTATTCCCGAATCGCAGTCCGGATTGCCGCTTCGCTCACACGGTGGCAAACGCATATAACCGGCCCGGACGCTACCGCCGGCGTGGCGCTGGCCATCAATATACCGATACGATTGGCCTGCCAGTGAGGAACGCCAAATAATTCGGCAAGGGCCTGGTGACACGGCAGCAAATGCTTTTGCGGCGCCATAAAGCAACACGCAAGCAAGCGATTATCCTGCAAAATACCCAGCCTGTACGTGCCGCGCCCAGCATCGAGCAATTCAATCCGCTCCGCATCAGCATCAGCACCACACAGGCGCGTTGCCCAGTCGGACAATTCATTGCCAAAGACCAGAGGTTTCCAACCCGCCATGGTGAAGCGGTGCATACCGCCTGCCAGCGGCACGCGCGATGCATAAAACTGCCCTGAGGGCCGGGTAAGTTTGCGGGTTTGTAAAACGCCATGCCAAAATACGGGCAGCCGTTCCATTGCAGCATGTTCAAATTTGGAAGCCGGCTGGCCCGAGTGTGGATCGCGCGCCGGGCCAACAAGCTGGTTGACATTGCCGGTCGCGTTATGGGTCTGGGTCCAATGCATGGCGGCAAAAATTTCGCCCCCACGCTGCGCATTTGAAATAACCACCGGCAACACCGCACTGCCGTGACGCGTCGTGATGCGTACCAGGTCACCCGGATCAAGCGCATACGTTCCTGCATCAGCCTCTGCGATTGAAAAACTCGGCTCGGCTGAGCTTTCCATTAATGTCGGCACAAAGCCGGTACGGGTCATGGTGTGCCACTGGTCGCGCAGCCGCCCCGTATTGAGAATGAAGGGGAAAGAAGCATCACGCTTTTTGGTAGCAATAGCCGTGATGGCGACAAAATTCGCACGGCCTGATGGGGTTGGGAATTTACCCTCCGCGAAAAATCGCGGAGCCCCCCACGTGAAAGGCTTCAACGCCTCATATTCATCATCACTGAGGTTTTGGTACGGCGCGATATTGAATAGCCTGGCACCGTTATTGCCGTGACCAGAAAGCCTAGCATGCTCACGAAAGATATCCGCCGGTTTGGTGTAAGCAAACTGCGGGGCAAACCCCATGCGCCGCGCAACTTGCGTGAACATCCACCAATCAGGTCGGGCCTCGGCTGGGGCGGCGCGAAAAGCGCGTTGACGTGATACGCAACGCTCAGAATTAGTCACTGTGCCGTCTTTTTCTGACCAGCCGGCGGCAGGCAAAACCACGTTGGCAAGCCGCGTGGTTTCAGTTGGCCAACAATCAGCCACCACCACCAACGGGCAAGCTTCCAAGGCCGCACGCACGCGTGTTGAGCTTGGCAGGCTTTCGGCTGGATTGGTGGCAGCGATCCAAATAGCCTTGATACGGCCTGCCAACACCGCGTCAAATAACTCAACAGCTTTCAAACCTGGCTTTTCAGCCAGAACCTTCGCCGACCAAAATGACTTTAACAAAGCGCGGTCCGTGGGATCGTCAAACTGCAAATGTGCGGCGAGTTGATTAGCCAATCCACCGACCTCACGCCCGCCCATCGCATTCGGCTGGCCGGTTAACGAAAATGGTCCCATACCTGGCTTGCCGATACGACCGCTGGCAAGATGCACATTGATAATGGCGTTGACTTTGTCGGTCCCGCCGATGGATTGGTTCACCCCCTGGCTGAATAACGTGACTGTGCGCGGCGTGTTACAAAACAAGTTGATAAATACGCCGAGATCAGCGTCGGAAATACCAAGTGCGGCGGCCCGTGGCGCACCGGCGCGCGCTGCCCGCAAGGCCCCTGATAAACCCTGCGTGTACGACGCGACGTATGTTTGATCGATATGTCCGCGCTCATCAAGTGCGGTCAACAGCCGCAGGAATAATCCGGCATCTGCGTCAGGGCGGACCGCCAAATGTAAATCTGCCAGAGCAGCGGTAGCGGTACGCCGTGGATCAACCACAATAATTTTGGTGCCACGCGCCGCGCGGGCCGCCAACGCCCGCTCAAATAATACCGGATGGCACCAGGCAGTGTTGGAGCCGACAAACACCAGTAGATCAGCCTCGTCAATATCATCGTAACATCCAGGTACAATATCCTCGCCGAATGCCCTGACATGGCCGGCAACAGTCGAAGCCATGCAGAGCCGCGAATTGGTATCGATGTTTGCTGAGCCGATAAAGCCTTTCATCAGCTTATTAGCGACGTAATAATCCTCTGTAAGGAATTGCCCAGAGCCATAAAATGCCACGGCATCCGGCCCGTATTCAGCGATGATGGCGGAAAATTTTTTAGCAATTTCATCGAGGGCCTGATCCCAGGTTACTTGTTTGCCGCCAACCGTCGGCACCAGTAAACGGTTGCTGTCATCAAGCGTGGCGGCGAGCGTGGAGCCCTTGATGCAAAGACGGCCTAAATTAGCAGGATGAGATATATCCCCCGTGATGGAGCCGGAATTCACGGCAACACCACATCCGACCCCACAATACGGGCAGGTGGTTTTCACGCAATGCCACCTGCTGCCAGTAAAACCCGACCATTTTCGACCTTCACTGTGAAACGCGGCGTGCAACCTTTATCAAGCCCCATTGCATGGCCATTTTGCAGCGAAATCACCCAACCATGCAGCGGGCAGGTCACTGCATCGCCGTGCACGATGCCTTGGCTCAACGGCCCGGCTTTGTGTGGACACTGATCGCGCAAAGCGTACACGGCGTCATTGGCTGTACGGAACACAGCAATATCACCCATTAAGGTGCTAACAGTGCGGGCGCCGAGACGTGGGATATCCTCAAGTGCGCCGATATCATCGAAATTCTCTATGGTTCGCATTCCGTCCATCATACCAGCACCGCCATGGCGTTAAATTTCTGTCCCAATGCCTTATCGGAGGCTTCCTCAGCCCAAGGATCGGTTTGAGCGAATTTTTGCGCGTCAAGAAAATCTGCAAACAAGGACTTACGAAGCTCAGCGTTATCGACGATCCGCTCCTGCACGTATTTAAGACCGACCCGTTCAATCCATGGCGCGGTGCGCTCGAGATAACGTGCTTCCATGCGGTAGAGTTGCAAGAAAGCACAGGCATATTCCATTACCTCCTGCGCCGTAGTTACCTTACATAACAGCTCGGTAGCACGGACTTTGATCCCGCCATTGCCACCGACATGCAAGTCCCACCCGGCTTCCGTGGCCACAACACCAAAATCCTTGATGGTCGCTTCAGCACAATTGCGAGGACAGCCGGATACAGCGAGTTTAACTTTGTGCGGGTGCCATGACCCCCATGTGGTTTTTTCAAGCGCAACACCCATGGCGGTGGAATCCTGCACACCAAAGCGACACCATTCTGAACCGACACAGGTTTTTACGGTGCGCAACGCTTTGCCGTAGGCGTGGCCAGAGACCAGTCCCGCAGCGTTCAAATCCTGCCAGACGGCCCGCAAATCCTCCTTCTTCACACCCAGCATGTCGATCCGCTGGCCACCCGTAACCTTCACAGCAGGGATATTGAATTTATCAACAACATCGGCAATTGCGCGGAGCTCCCGCGCACTGGTGGTACCACCCCACATACGAGGCACCACGGAATAAGTGCCGTCCTTCTGGATGTTCGCATGCATACGTTCATTCACAAAACGCGATTGTGCGTCATCCACATATTCGCCGGGCCACGCCGCGAGAAGGTAGAAATTAAGCGCTGGCCGGCAGGAAGCGCAGCCATTCGGTGTTGACCATTCCAACGCCTGCATAACAGCAGGAATTGTTTTCAACGGAGCGTTTTGTATCCGGCGCCGCACTTCATCATGACCATGATGTGTGCATTTACACAGCGGCTTCACGGCATCAGCCATATAATCAGAGCCTAGTGAGAGTTTCAATAAACCTTCAACGAGGCCAGTGCACGAGCCACATGAGGCTGAAGCCTTGGTGCGGGTCCGCACATCGTCAATTGTCTTCAGACCGTGCTCGGTGATCGCATCGCAAATTGCGGATTTTTTTACGCCGTTACATCCACAAATTTCAGCACTGTCAGCCATCGCTGCGAGGGCTTCGTCAGGATCTCCCAAAGCGATAGCGGGGCCGAAGATCATGGTATCGCGTAATGCACCAAGGCTATCGCCGTTTTTCAGTAACTCAAAATACCAGCCGGCATCGCGTGCATCCCCAAAACACACGACGCCCACAAGCTTATCCTCACGCAACACCAAGCGTTTATAAACGCCGCGAGCGGCATCGCGCAGCACCACATCCTCGGTTGACTTGTCACCCATAAACGCACCTGCGGAGAACATCTCGATGCCGGAGACTTTCAGCCTAGTGCCCGATGCCACTGGTGAAAAAGCCGTTTGCGCCACGCCACAAATATGATCGGCGGCAACTTTCGCCATGTCCCAGATCGGCGCCACCAGTCCGAAACATTGTCTGTTATGCTCGATACATTCGCCAATTGCGAAAATATCGGGGTCGGAGGTGCGCATCGCATCATCCACCAGTACGCCGCGGTCAGTAGCAAGACCGCAGGACTTTGCAAGCATGGCATTGGGACGGATGCCAACGGCCATCACCACAAGATCGGCCTCAATACACTGGCCATCTTTCAGCGTCACTGATTGGATGTGACCGTTATCTCCTTCCCCATCAAAAGATTCAGTATTGGCGCTGGTATAGATAGTCATGCCACGGGCCGTGAGTTTGCGCTCCAACAGATGCGCCGCCGAAGCATCAAGCTGGCGTTCCATCAGGGTCGGCATGAGATGCACGATGCTTACATTCATACCACGCAGATTCAAACCATGCGCCGCTT
>NCFD01000086.1 GCA_002281005.1 Acidocella sp. 35-58-6
CTCACGGGTGAGAAGAGCGTGTTTGACCGGCAGGACATCGCGCGGGCGCTGCATCGATATATCGGGGAGGCCGAGGGATTCCAGAACGCGCTGGCGAAAGTCATGGCGTCGCCGGCGCTGGTGGAGTTGCGGCCGGAAATGGTTCGCGCTGGCGGCGCTGAGGGCGACCCTGGTCATGATCACGGCCGTGTGATCGAGTCGGCGCGCTATTCGACGCGGGAGATGGTGGCGATTGAGCGTGACATGGCGGTGAGCGCCGACCGTATGGCCGCGCGGCGCGATCATGGGGTGGCATGGCGGCATGTGACGGCGGCGGTGGCGCGGCAGGATGCGGCGATCCGCCTGGCCGGTGGTGCGGGGCTGGCGGCGGAGCAGGTAGCGGCGATTGAGGCGGTGACCGGGCAGGAGCGCATCGCGGTGGTGGTGGGTCTGGCGGGTGCGGGCAAAAGCACGATGCTGGCGGCGGCGCGGGAGGCGTGGGAGGCGCAGGGTTACCGGGTGCATGGTGCTGCTCTGGCTGGCAAGGCGGCGGAGGGGCTGGAGGAGTCTTCCGGCATTGCCTCGCGCACCCTGGCGTCATGGGAGCGGAGTTGGGAGCGCCGGTCCGATCGGGGCGACGGCTTCGACAAGCTTGGTCCCAAGGACGTGTTCGTGATCGATGAGGCCGGGATGGTGGGCTCGAAGCAGCTTTCCCGGTTCATCACCGAGGTGGACCTGGCCGGGGCCAAGATCGTGCTGGTGGGCGATCCTGAGCAGTTGCAGCCGATCGGGGCGGGTGCGGCGTTCCGGGTTGTGGCCGAGCGGGTTGGCATTGTGGAGCTGGAGGGGATTCGGCGGCAGCGCGAGGCGTGGCAACGGGCGGCGTCGGTGGATTTTGGCCGGCATCGCACCGCCGAAGGTCTGGCCGCCTATGCCGAGCGGGGGGCGATCCAGTTCGAGGAGACCGGCGAGGCGGCGCGCCATGCCATTGTGCGGGATGTGATGGCCGATATGGATGCGCGGCCGGCGGGCTCGCGGCTAGTGTTGGCGCACCGGCGCGCGGATGTTGCGGCGCTGAATGACGCCATCCGCGATGCAAGGCAGGCGCGGGGCGAGCTGACCGGCGAGCTGGTCTACCAGACCAGTGAGGGGGCGCGGGCGTTTGCCCTTGGCGACCGGGTGCTGTTCCGCGAGAACAACCGGGAGCTTGGCGTGAAGAACGGGATGCTGGGCACGGTGGCACAAGCCAGCGAGGGGCATTTATCGATCCGGCTGGATACTGCTCAGGGGCCTGGTCTGGGCGGAGTGGCTCAAGGTTCCGGCGGTTCGCAGAACCGTTGGAATGGCCACGGAGGGCGGGCGGTCTCGGTCTCAATGGCGGATTACGCGGCGGTGGATCATGGCTATGCCACCACCATCCATAAGAGCCAGGGGGCAACGGTGGACCGGGCCTATGTGCTGGCGTCCGGTTCGATGGACCGGCACATGACCTATGTGGCGATGACCCGGCACCGCGACGGGGTGGTGCTGTATGCCGATCGCTCCGAATTCAGCGACCTGGGCGCGCTCACGGCGCGGCTATCGCGCTCCCAGGCCAAGGAGACGACGCTGGATTACGACCGGGCCGGTTATGCCCAGCGCCGGGGGTTCGCCCTGCGAGGGACCGAGAGCGAGATCGTGGTTCCGGCGGGGATGCGCGCGCAGCAGGTGCCGGAATCCCTCCGCGGGAACCTTGGATCACTCCGCCCGACGCGGGACCAGGATGCGACGGGACAACGGTCGACGCCGAAGCGCGGCATGTTCGATGGCTTGAAGCTCAGTACCGGCCGTCCCTCGGCCGAGGCCGGTCTGGGCGTTGGGGCCGCACAGGTACGGGCCGATCCTGCCGCGCGGCTGGAGCAGGCGGTGGAGCGCTACGCACGGGCCTGGTCCGATATCGGGCTGATGCGCGCGGAAAGCCTGCCTGTGCTGGATTCACAAAAGCAGACATTGCGCGACGCCGGGGTGGCGCTGGATGAAGTCCGGCCTGGTGCGTTGCGCGATTTGCGGGCGGCCTTGGCTTATGAGCCAGCCACCCAGCGGGCGATGAGCGAATTGCAGGGGCGGGAGCGGGCCGCGCAGCTTGTCGCTGGCATCAAGCACGAGGAACGGGTGAACCGGGAGCCGGAGCTGTATGCCGCGCGGCTGGTGAAGGTTTGCCAGCGCCTGGAGGCTCGGCATGAGCAGCTAGGCGGCTGGGATCAGGCCGAAGCCCGCGGCAAGGTTGCAGCCGAGCTGAAAAGCATCGCCGGTGCCCTGAAACGTGATCCGCAGCTTGAGTCGGTGGTGCGGGCGCAGGTCAAGACGCTGGGGATTACGCCCGGCTCCTGGCTGGGCCGGGTGCTGCAAGCGCCGACCGTGGAGCGGGCGATAAGCCAGAGTATCGGCCGTGATCTTGGACAGGAACGCGGGATGGAGCTGTGAACCGCAAAAGCTGGGAGAGGGAAGACATGGGTAGTTTCGATGATGACCAGGCGAACAATCCAGCGCGGGCGTTCGAGGATTTGCGGGCCGAGGTGTCCGTCATGCGCCGCGCCGTGGAGGCGCTGCCTGGCGTTCTAATCAACAGCTTGCCCCCGGCACCGCCGGACTACCGGAGCGATGTTGGAAAAGTCGCGCAAATGCTGGCCGCCGTTGTTGGGACCGTCGATTATCCAAGGTGCGTCGATCCGGTCGTGGCGGAGTGCTGCCAGAAAGGTGCTGGTGGTCCAGTGGCCGAACGGGGCTTGGCCGTTCAGGCGTTCACCGCATGGGCTCCAGCCCCGTAGCGGCGTCATGTTGGTTTTGACCCAGGTTTCATCAATAAAGACGAGACGGGCCGGGTCGATGCGCGGTTGATATTTCAGCCATTGTTCCCGGCGGCGCCTGACATCGGGACGGCTCTGCTCGCGGGCGACCAGTGTCTTTTTTTATACGTCAGCCCGTGCTCATGCACGAACCTCCAGACCGCCCAATAATCCGCCTCAAGCCCGCGTTCGGCCAATTCGGCCACCAAGCCACGCAGGGTGAAATGGCGTTCCTTGAGCCTTGCGGCGAGCCAGATTTCATGTTCACCCTGGATCGTGCGCGGCCGATGCCCGCCGATCTGGCCGGGCGTAACAGCACCCGTTTCCCGGAAACGCCGCACCCAATTCACCGCCGTGCTGACCGCTATATCAAACTGCGCCGCAGCTCGATGGCATGACACACCACCTTCCAAAACCAACGCAACAACCCGCTCCCGAAGATCATCCGAATAAGGTCGCGCCATCATGGCTGGCCTCCAGCTCCAGCCAGAAGTTTGAATCACTCATTCGCCGATTCGGAAATCCCGCGATTCAACTAAAACCAATCACGCTCTAGAATAATAACTGCATGGTTGGAGGTAGGATTCGATGCGTTTCCGCTGGGTAATATATTTTATCAAGGTGAAGGCGAAGTAGGGTATCCTGCCATCCGATCGGCAGTGGTCTGGCAGCTCGGCTCATTGGTTTGGCGCTTCCATACCGTGACGTAATGCCCATCTGGCATGGCCCAACGAGTTATGGATTTAAAGCCAGCTTGCATCGCCGCGTCGACCATCCGTCCGTTAGTCACAAGCGGCAAAAACTGCCTAGCCTCGTCGTCTGACGTGAGCAAGAGGCATGCTTGTGCTGCATCCCCATTCGTTAACCATGCCAGGTCGCCCAAAATCGTATCGCCAGTTACAATTGGGTCTACCATCGTAAGGCTGGACTCCCGCCCATTCTTGATGAGCTGTAGCAGGCCCACTGTATTCATATTGTAGAGGTAGTGACGAAACCCGAATGCAACGGGAGTGTCGCCCCCCATCTTGCGTATTTCGGCGCTTGTGAGTGCACTGAAATCAACCCATGCTCTACCCGTCACGGGGTTGATCGGTTCGGCTGGATCGTCGCTGGTGAAGCCGCCATTCGCCTCATAGGTTTCAATCTCAGCTCTGCCATCCGTTACCGTAGAAGAGCCAAGTACGGGAACATGAACGCTCCAGGGACGCGCGATACTTAAATTTAGGTCGAGAGAGGGTGTAACACCGAGAATCATGACAAATATCACCGCGCTCGCCTGAGCAAAGCGGTAGACCCTGCTGCTACTCATTTTTCTGCACGACCAAACGGAAAGCACGATTGCGGCGGGCACGATCGGCGCCAAGAAGGCGTCGCCCGTGTTTTGTGAAGAAGCCAAAGCCACCATCGCCGAGGCAACATAAATAATGATGGGTAATGACGGCGTAGACGCAAGGGTACGAAAGAAGGCGTTGACTCCATCCTGTGCTATACTTCGTCCAGCGAGCAAAAGCATTGACAGAACCCCCGCAAGCAAAACTAAAAAATAGGGTAAGTATACATAAGTGATAATAATCCTTGCCATGAGAAGCCATTTTGCAAGGCTGAACATAGATTGGCTTGGGCCGTATTCCGCAGCATGGTTGCCGTAGCCGAAACTCAGTAAGTAGTGGAAGACGTAGCGCCCATTAGGCCCAAGCCATGATGCAGCGATGGCGAGAGCTAACAACAATGAGAATGCTAGGACGAGCAAACGTTGACGCCGATCGGCAGGTTCGGAAATGGTGTAGATGACTGCCCCCAATATGATTCCTGGAACGAAAGCGATCGTCATCGTTCTTGCTAATGGCATCAGTCCTAAACAGACACCAAATACTGACGCCCAACTGAAAAGGCGAAAACGATCGGATCTCAGGAGCGCCACAAGAGCCATTGTGACCACCGCCGTGGTAGGGAGTGCAAACGTAAAGCTACGGGAATAAGTAATGATGATCGGACATGACGCGACCAAAGCGGCGCTGACTAATCCGACCTGACGTGATCCGAGCGAGCATCCGAGAAAATAGGTTGCTGCGATAATCGCAGCACCAGAGAGCAGAGGCACCGCAAATCCCACAATCACATGCGGTCCAGTGACGCAATAAAACAAACCAGCCAGCGCGGTTGTCAGCGGCGCTTGAACGCTTGGTGCCCAGATGGCTTCGAGAAGTCCTCGAATTCCATCATGCAAAAATCCATAATAATCGACAATCGAGATGCCAAGATAGCCTGCTTCGTCGATGTCGAGTGGTTGTCCATGACGGAACACCCATATCCATCGCGCATTGATCACTAAGAAAACAAGCAAAATTCCCAGTAAGCCCAACGTATAGGAGATGCGATTTCCCCTCATGCGAAACCTGCTTCCTTGCGAGCGCTAAGAGCGAGTGCTGAAGGGAAATCAACAGTATTTACCAAGACAGCTGAGAAGCCAGCTTGGAGGAGAAAGGTCCACATGTCGGCGCCGAACTCTGTGTGCACCACAAAATCGTCAGCACTGGTTTCCACAGCTCCATGATGGCTCTTTGGCAGCCCTGCCCTGCTTCTGGTAAGGCGCCCGATGATCGTTGGGATTGTAAGACAGAGTGATCCATGAGGGCGAAGAACCCTTCGGCATTCCGCCAAGGCCCGTATTGGGTCGGATACATGCTCCAATGTATCCGAATGGACGACAAGATCGAAGCTATCGGCTGCATAAGGCAGGTCATGCATGTCAACATTTGGATAAACAGCCAGAATGTGACCGGGAAGTTGGCGCAGTACAGGACTTAGGCTGCCAGCCTCGTTAATCTCGAGTATCGCCAGCTTCCGTGCATCTGGCGTCGCGACAAATTCCGTCAGCGTCAGAGTAGTGCCAACCGCAGCAAGGACTGCATTTGCGAGTGCAATGGAACGCAAATTGGCACCACACGCCCGACAGCAAGTTCCTTGTTGTTTGTCGATATAAGACCGTTCGTGTGGCGCAAGTTGCCATTCCGTAACCAGCTTATCCCAAAGCACCGGATGGTCCGCAAAGGAATTGCCTTTACAAACCGAACAAATGATCACGTCTATGATCCTCCGTGAAACTCTACACTAGACATC
>NCFD01000087.1 GCA_002281005.1 Acidocella sp. 35-58-6
CTGGAGCGGGTAGCGGGAATCGAACCCGCATCCTCAGCTTGGAAGGCTGCTGCACTACCACTGTGCTATACCCGCTCATGTCCGTGCGGCGCAGGACCCGCGCCGACGGCGCCGGGCGGGCCAGGCCCATCTTCAAAGACTCGCGTGGTGGGGGAAGTAGGACTCGAACCTACGAAGGCGTACGCCAGCGGATTTACAGTCCGCCCCCTTTAGCCACTCGGGCACCCTTCCGATGAGGGGTCATTTCCGCGATTAGTCTGTGCTTGTCAACGCAAAGCTGTGAGGCGGCGTTGTCTTTACAGGGGGCTGGGGATAGGTATGCCGCCCATGAGCCAAAATCGCCCGCCGAACCGCCCGCCCCACAGCAAGCCCGGTAACAAGCCCGCCCGTGCCGGTGACCGCCCCCGCAGCAGCGGCGCCAAGCCGTTTGGTGAGCGCGCTGGTGAGCGTACTGGTGAACGCGCTGGTGAACGTCCGAAGTTTGACGGCCCGAAATTAACCCTGCCTGGCGGTGCCCGCCCTAAGCCGCAAGGCGAACGCACGAACCAGGACCGCCCGCAGCGCGAGCGCAATCCGCATGACCGCCCGCCCCAAACCCGCGACCATGGCAGCCGCGGCCAGCGCCAGCCCGCCGTGCCAAACGGCGCGGTGTGGCTGTATGGCCTCCATGCGGTTGCGGCCGCTCTGGGTAACCCGGCCCGCCGCCTGCGCCGTCTGGTGATCACCGAGGAAGCTCAGGCCGCCCTGGCTGCTGAGCGCCCGCTGCCCTGGGCCGTGCAGCCCGAAATCGCGCCGCGCGATAAAATCGACCAGCTTCTCGGCGCCCGCCAAGGCAGCGGCATTGTCCACCAGGGTGTAGCCCTGCTGACCGACCAGCTTGCCTCGCCGGCGTTACTGGACGCGCTGGCCCGTCCGGGCCCGATTTTGGTGCTCGACCAAATCTCAGACCCCCGCAATATCGGGGCTTTGATGCGCACCGCCCAGGCCTTTGGTGCCGCAATGGTGATTGCACAGGAACGCAACGCGCCGGAGGAAACCGGCGCCCTCGCCAAAGTGGCCTCCGGGGCGCTGGAGCTCATTCCGCTGTTGCGGATTGTGAACATTTCCCGCGCCCTCATCGTGCTCAAATCCGCCAATGTGTGGGTGGTCGGCCTCGATGGCACGTCCCCCACCCAGCTCAATGGCCCCGCCTTCAAAGGCCGCCGGGTTGCTCTGGTGCTGGGTAATGAAGGCGAAGGGATGCGCCGCCTGACCCGCGAAACCTGCGACGAAATCGCCGCCCTCTCAATGCCGGGCGGGATGGAAAGCCTTAATGTTTCCGCCGCCGGTGCGGTGGCGCTCTATGAGCTGACCCGGCCTTACTGACTAACCACCGCGACCCACCGCGGCCCGGGGTCGGTGCCGGTGGCATCGTCGCCGTCGATCAGGAGGGTGGCGGTCTGCTGGTGGGTTGCGGCCAGTTTGGCGAGCGCTTCCTTGAGGTCGGCCGCAGAATTTACGGTGATGGCACCGACCGCTTCCACCACATCAGCGGCGACAATGCCGGCCTTGGCAGCGGGGCCGTTGGCGGTGACCGAGAGGATGTGGGCGCCGTCCTGCGATGAGGTGGCGGCGACTGAAACGCCAATTGACGTGAGAGTGAGATTGGCGGCGGCTTCGGGCGCGACAGTGCCGGGTGCTGGCTGCGGTGGCGGCACCGCGATGGTGATATCAGCGGTTTGCTGGCTGCCATTGCGGTAAAATTGCGCGTGAGCGATTTGGCCTGCCGGGATTTCGGCAGTGCGGATGAGCAGGGAGCGGGTGCCGGTGATCGGGGTATTGTTGAGCGATGTCAGCACGTCGCCGGGTTGCAGTTTGCCGCTGGCCGGGCTGTTGGCGGTGACGCTGGCGATCAACGCGCCGTCGGTGCCAGGGAGGTCGAGGAGCTTCTGGATTTCTGGCGTGACATTTTCGGTGCCAACGCCAAGCCAGCCGCGTTGCACCGTGCCGTTGGCTTCGAGCGAGGCGGCGATGGGTTGCACCATGGCGGCGGGGATGGCGAAGCCGATGCCGATGGAGCCGCCTGAGGGTGAATAGATGGCGGAGTTGACGCCGATCACCTGGCCTTGCGCGTTGAACAGGGGGCCACCGGAATTGCCGCGATTGATGGTGGCGTCGGTCTGGATGAAGTCGTCGTATTTGCCCTCGCTGATGTCGCGGTGCAGGGCCGAGACGATGCCGGCGGAGGCGGAGTTTGCCAGGCCGAAGGGGTCGCCGATGGCGAACACCCAGTCACCGACACGCAATTTTGTGGAATCGCCGAAGGTAACTGCTGGCAGTTTGTGCCCGGCATCGACCTTTAGCACCGCGAGGTCGCCGTCTTTGTCAGTGCCAACGACAGTGGCGGGCAAAATCGTGCCGTCCTGGAAGGTGACAGTCACGCTGGTGGCGCCGTCGATCACATGGTCGTTGGTGACGATGAAACCGGCGGGGTCGATGACGAAGCCAGACCCCAGCGCTTCTTCAGCTTTTGGCGGCGGTAGCACCGAGCCTGAAGCGGGGTCGGCGGCTTGGTTGGGTTTCAGGCCGCCAGTGGCTTTGCCCTGGTCGGGGTCGGCGTTGGGCGCTGCGTTGGGGTCTGCCGGGGGGCTGGCATTGTCGGTCACTGGCGCGGTGCTGGCGATGCTGACCACCGAGGGCAGCAGCTTGGCGGCGAGGTCAGCCAGGTTGGGCGGCATTGGTGGGCTGGCGTGCGCCGCGCTGATGCAAATGGCGCTGACGGTGAGGCAGGTGGCGGCGAGGAGGAGCGGGCGCGGGAGGTTCATGAATAAACTGTGCGTTTGCTCCGGCTGGTTGGCAAGAGTGGCTATTGGATGATGGCGGCAGCGGGGTTACACCAGGGTTATGAGTGAAGATAAAATCCGCGCCGCTTTGGCGAAATATAATTTGGGTAAAATGCTGGACGGCGTGCATGCGCATGATGGGCTGGTGCAGGTAACGCTGGCGATCAAGCGCGAGGAGGCGGCGCAGTTGGAGCCGCTGCGCGCTAAGATCGAGGCGGAGCTGAGCGCCATGGCGGGCGTGAAGAATGCCGCGGTGGTGTTTACCGCGCATCGTGAGGCCGCCCCGCCGCCGCCAAGCCCGGTTGCGAATATACTGCCGGGGGTGAAGCGGGTGATCGCGGTGGCCTCGGGCAAGGGCGGGGTGGGGAAATCCACCGTGGCGGTGAATCTGGCGGTGGCGCTGGCGCGGGGCGGCTTGCAGGTGGGGCTGCTGGATGCCGATATTTATGGACCTTCATTGCCGCGCATGCTGGGGCTGGCACGCAAGCCGGAGGTGAAGGACGGCAAGATGCTGCCGCTGCACGCCTGGGGTGTTGCTTGCATGTCGATCGGGTTTTTGGTGGAAGAGGAAACCGCGATGGTGTGGCGCGGCCCGATGGTGATCGGGGCGCTGACCCAGATGCTGACCCAGGTGGAATGGGGGGCGCTGGATGTGCTGGTGATCGACATGCCGCCCGGCACTGGCGATG
Source organism: Acidocella sp. 35-58-6 (assembly GCA_002281005.1). Lineage (GTDB taxonomy): Bacteria > Pseudomonadota > Alphaproteobacteria > Acetobacterales > Acetobacteraceae > Acidocella. The sequence goes on from NCFD01000087.1 coordinate 3,512, forward strand.
TGCAATTAACACTGGCGCAAAAGGCCGCGCTGTTCGGCGCGGTGATTGTTTCCACGCCGCAGGATATCGCGCTGCTGGACGCGAGGCGCGGGGTGAAAATGTTCGAGCAGGTGCGGGTGCCGGTGCTGGGGATTGTGGAGAATATGTCGTATTTTTCATGCCCGAATTGCAACCACCGGACCGATGTTTTTGGCCATGGTGGGGCGCAGGCGGAAGCAGCGCGGCTGGGCGTGCCGTTTTTAGGTGAGGTGCCGCTGCTGCTGGCGATCCGCGAAACCGGCGATGAGGGGGCGCCGATCACCGCGTCAGACCCTGGTGGCGAGGCGGCGGGGGCGTTTATGGCGGTGGCGGCGCGGGTGGCTGAGATGCTGCAAGGTGCGGCGGTGGCGGGCCCGAAAATCTCGATTGAGTAATGGCCGACATTGGGTTTTATCATTTAACCCGGACTGATGAGCTGGCGGCCTTGCCCGCGCTGCTGTTGCGCACGCTGGCGGCGGGGGAGACGGCGTTGGTGCTGTGCGGTTCACCCGAGCGAGTGAGCGCGGTGGATGACGCGCTGTGGCGGGTGGAGTGGCTGGCGCATGGCACCGCCAAAACCCCGCACCCTGAATGGCAGCCGGTGTATATCAGTGCGGTGATGGAGAACCCGGCGGCGGCGCGGTTTTTGTTTTTGCTGGATGGGGTGGCAGTGGATGTGGATGGCTTCGCCCGGGTGTTTGATTTGTTTGACGGCAATGACGAGGCGCAGGTTGCGGCAGCGCGGACGCGTTGGAAATTGGCCAAGGAGGCAGGCCACGCCATGACCTATTGGAAGCAGGGCGAGGCCGGCTGGGTGAAGGCGGGCTAAGGGTACACGTGTAACATTTTGGCTGGAATATGTTTATAACATTATGTTAGTATGCGACAATTTACCGCGACCGCCTTTAAAAATTTGGTGTTTTTGATGGTTTATTGTTAGATGTGGCGGCAAAATCGGGTGGTGAAACTGATGCGGCGATACAATGGCAAGCTGATGGTTTTGGTGGCAATGGCGCTGGTAGGCAGCGGCTCGGCACAGGCGCAACCGGCGGGGCATTATGAGGCGGTGGTGCAGATTGATTTGCTGACGAACGGGCAGGAGCATCAATTGGCGCAAGCCACGGTAAGCCCAGGCAGCCCGCTGGAGGTTAAGCAGAAGGCCGGAACTTACGGCGTGCCGAGTGCTTTGGATGTGGCGGTGGGGTTTGAGGGCTGCGGCGATGGGCAGCTAAGCGTTAAGGTGACATCGCGCACTGGCGATGCAAATTCACAAAGTTACCAGCAGGCGACTGATGAATTTTGTGCGGACCTGCCTGCTACCGGCACCGGGCATCAGCGGGTGGGGCTGGGCAATGGCAACGCGGTGGAGGTGAGCATGACCGGCGGGATTGGAACTTAGGCAGCAACGCTGCGGAGGTTCCCGCGCTCTAGGCGTTTTCGCCCTTCAGGGTTTTCCAGAAATCCTCGGTGGAATTGGTGCGGGGAAACGCGGTGGCCGGTACCGGCACATTCAGGAAGTTGCAGAGCGGGCGCCAGCCTTGCGCCACGTTGAACACCAGCAGGCGCTCGGGCGGGATGGCGGCACGGACATCGGCCTCGCGCTGGTGGAAGGCGGCGATGGCGGTAGTGCGGTCATTCGATTTACCGCCGAAAGTGACATCATTGATCATGCGGACGGCGGCCCGCATCATGGCTTTGACATGCGGCGGGGCTGGCATGGTTTCGTAGTTGGCCATCACCACCGCGATGGTGGCGGAGAAACTTTGCCACCAGTCATCCTCGGGGCGGGTGGTGTGGATGATTTTAGCGGTGGGGTAGGCCGCCGCCAGCTCGCGCCAGGCATGCGCACCGGGCCAGTCAACTTGCGAATGGTAGCCTTTGAAAACATCCTCCCACTGCACCGGCTCGCCGGCGGCGATGGCCTCCCAATGCGAAACCTGCGCCGGGTTGTGCAGCACTTCCTCCATGTGGTGGCAGGGACCAAAGCCGAGGGCTTCGAGCGCGGTTTTCAGCGACAGGGTGCCGGTGCGGCCAAAGCCCGAGCCGATGATGGTGAGGGTCATGGAGTTTGCCTGTTATTTTGTTACGCTCGGGGGCAGGTTGCCCGAATGGTCGGGGCTGCGCAAGGGTGGGCCTTCGTTCTTATACTGGGTTGTCAAGAAGAAGGATGAAGCTATATCTGATCGCCCAACGTTGGAAGCATAGCCCCAGTAATAAGTATACTACAGTGAAATTGCTTTCTCAGGATAAGGGAAAAAATATACGGCGCTAAAGCCTTCCAGATTAAATTTACCCTCAACCGGGGCATTAAGTTTTCCGCTATTGTAGTTACGATTTGCAACTAAGAGAAGGCGGATGTCAGTTCCAGCTACCTTTC
>NCFD01000088.1 GCA_002281005.1 Acidocella sp. 35-58-6
ACTTGACCATCATCTTGTCGGAAAACACGGTAAAACGCGGATCCCTCTGGTATAATTTTCTCCAGATGAGTTTTTCGGTCAGCGTCTGCGGCGCCCTGAGATTTGGGAACCGGCGAAAAATCCGAAAATATTGCAAATTCACAACGGCATAATCTGGCAACAGCGCCAGAATCGAAGCCACCGTCAAATTCCAAATTTTTTTGATCATCGCTTAACCCAGCACCCAATTAAAAAAACGGCGCCCAAAAGGACGCCGTTTTTTCATCTGTCCGTAGCAAGTGTTTTACGCGCTCTTGCTCATGATCTCGTCCGCAATGTTGCGCGGCACGGGGTCGTAATGATGGAACTGCATGGTGAAGGACGCGCGGCCCTTGGTCATGCTGCGCAGGTGCGAGATATAGCCGAACATTTCCTTCAACGGCACATGGGCGCGCACGATGATGGTCGAGCCAGAAGATTCCTGGTTCTGAATCATGCCGCGGCGGCGGTTCAAGTCGCCCACCACGTCACCCACATGGTCCTGCGGGGTGGTGATTTCGACATCCATGATCGGCTCAAGGATAATCGGGCCGGCCTTCTTCATGCCTTCGCGGAAGCAGGCCTTGGCGGCGATTTCGAATGCCAGGGCGCTGGAGTCAACGTCATGATACTTGCCGTCAACCAGCGTGTATTTGAAATCGACGGTCGGGAAGCCGGCCAGCACGCCGGTATCGGCCTGGTTACGAATGCCCTTTTCCACCGCCGGGATATATTCCTTCGGCACGGTACCACCGACGACCTTATTTTCGAACAGCACGCCTTGGTTACGCTCCTGCGGCGAGAACACGATCTTGACCTCAGCGTACTGACCCGACCCACCGGATTGTTTTTTGTGGGTGTAGGTTTCAGTGTGCTCGCGCGAGATCGTTTCACGGTACGCCACCTGCGGCGCCCCGATGTTCGCATCCACGCCATATTCGCGCTTCAGACGGTCGATGATGATTTCCAGATGCAGCTCGCCAATGCCCGAAAGAATGGTCTGGCCCGTTTCCTGGTCGGTCTTCAAACGCAAGGAGGGGTCTTCACCGGCCAGCTTCTGCAAGCCAAGCGTCATTTTCTCAACGCCTTCCTTGGTCTTCGGCTCAACCGAAATATCGATCACGGGAACCGGGAAGGCCATACGCTCCAACACCACCGGGTCTTCAGCGGCCGCCAGCGTATCACCGGTGCCGGTATCCTTCAGCCCCACGAACGCGGCGATATCACCGGCATGGACTTCCTTGATTTCGGCGCGCTTGTCAGCGTGCATCTGGAACATCCGGCCGATACGCTCGCGGTGGCCCTTGGTTGTGTTCATCACGGTGTCGGATGATTTCAAGGTACCAGAATATACCCGCACGAAGGTCAGCGTGCCGTATTTGTCGTTGATGATCTTAAATGCCAGGCCTGAGAACGGTGCGGTCACGTCAGCCTTGATACGCCGTGCGTTCGGGTCTTCGTCCTCACCTTCTGGCGCGGCAACCTTAATGCCCGGCACGTCAACCGGCGACGGCAGGTAATCAAGCACGGCGTCAAGCAACGGCTGCACGCCCTTGTTCTTGAACGCGGTACCGCAGAGAACCGGGCGGAACGCACCGGAAATGGCTCCAGCCTTAATGCAGCGCTTCAAGGTTTCGACCGAGACATCGCCCTTGTCGAAATACTCTTCCATGGCAGCGTTATCGACCGAGAGCGCGGTATCAAGCAGCAACTGGCGGTACTCGGCAGCCTGCGCCTTCAGGTTTTCGGGAATTTCCTCATCATGGAACTTAGCACCCAGTTCGCCACCTTCCCAGATGATGGCTTTCATTTCCACGAGGTCAACCACACCAAGGAAGGTATCCTCGATGCCGATTGGCAATTGCAGCGGCAATGCCACGATGTCGAGCTTTTCCTTCAAGGTAGCGAACGCGCGGAAGAAGTCTGCGCCGGTACGGTCCAGCTTGTTGATGAAAATGATGCGCGGCACGTTATAACGGTCAGCCAGGCGCCAGTTGGTCTCAGACTGCGGCTGCACGCCAGCTACACCTTCAATGATGAAGATCGCGCCATCGAGCACACGCAAGCTGCGGTTCACTTCGATGTTGAAATCGATATGGCCGGGAGTGTCGATGATGTTGATGCGGTGATCTTTCCACTCGCAGGTCACCGCGGCGGAGGTGATGGTGATGCCGCGCTCACGCTCCTGGTCCATATAATCGGTGGTGGTGTTGCCGTCATGCACTTCACCGATGCGGTGCGACACGCCAGTGTAGTACAGGATGCGCTCCGTGGTGGTGGTTTTACCGGCATCAATATGCGCGGTGATCCCGATATTCCGGATCTTGCCTAAGTCGAAATCAGCCATTCTAGCCTCCACGGGGCACAAAAACACAAAAGGGTGCAGCGCCACCGGTAAGGTAGCGCATGTCGAGCGGCTTTTGAGGCTTCTGGTTGAGTTTTGCAAGTGGTCCGGTGGCGCGGCGTAAAAGACCGCCGCCATCGCGTTGCGCTTTGCAACACGCAAATACATTTCCCCGGTCTATACAATTCCCATGAACAGAATGGCAGCACTCGCTGAAATCCGGTTTGGCCTCGGGTTAACCCCCGGTCAAACAGGTGATTCCGACCCCAAAGGCGCCCTCAAAGCCCAGCTTGAGGGGCCGGACCCGGCCTTGGCCTCCGGCGCCTTCACAAATCTGCCGCGCGGCATCGACGGGGTCGACGCCCTGCGCGACGATGCCATGACCCGCAAGGCGATGCTGGCCGACGGCACGCCGCTGAAAGGCAATTTCAAGCCAAAATCTCGCCTGATGTATGAGGCGGACGTGGCCGCGCAGATGGGGTGGGCCACCACCACCACCGCCGGCTTCCGCGAGCGACTGGTCTGGTTCTGGACCAACCATTTTACCGTCAGTGTGTACCAGGGCCAGACCGCAGCACTGGTCGGCCCGATGATCCGCGAGGCCATCCGCCCCCATGTAACAGGCAATTTTACCGATATGGTGCTGGCTGCCGAGCGCCACCCCGCCATGCTGCGGTATCTGGCCAACGATGTCTCCGTGGGGCCAGACAGCCCCGCCGGCCGGCGCAGCCACCGCGGCTTGAACGAAAACCTTGGCCGCGAATGTATGGAGTTGCATACGGTGGGACTACAGGCCGGTTACAGCCAGGCCGATGTGACCAGCATGGCCAAAATCCTCACCGGCTGGTCCGTCGCCGGGACCGATGGCGGCGGCGACGATACCGGCTTCAAATACCGGCCATTTGCGCACGAGCCTGGGCCGCAGACGGTGATGGGCAATCGTTATGAAGGCGGCGAGCAGGCAGGTATCGACGCGCTGACCTATCTTTCCAAGCACCCGACCACTTATCAGCTTATCGCGGCCAAACTTGCCACCCATTTCATCGCTGATAATCCGCCGCCGCACACCGTCAACCATATCGCCACTGTGTTATCCGAAACCGGCGGAGACCTCGGGGCGGCTTCAGCTTCGCTGCTAGACCTTGCCGAGGCGTGGGCACCGCTGACCAAGCTGAAGACCCCTTTGGAATATGTCATCTCCACGGTCCGCGCCGCACCCCCGCCGCCTGCGCAACCGGCGATGAACTATATCGGGGTCACCACCCAGCTTGGGCAGCCGATCTGGGGTGCTCCGTTGCCGAACGGCTGGCCAGACGTGGCAGCCAACTGGAACGGCAGCGACGCCCTGATGACCCGCATTAACTGGGCCTACGGCTATGCGGCCCGCTTTGAAGGCGGTGCCAACGGCGTGCAGCCGGCAGATATCGCCGCCAATTCACTCGGCCCGCTGCTCAAGCCCGCCACCGCCAGCGCCATGGCGCTGGCGGGTTCTCGGCGGGAAGCCGTGACTTTGGTTTTCGCCTCACCCGAATTTCAGCGGAGATAAATCATGGCCTTCACAATTTCCCGCCGTGCGACATTGCTTGGCCTCTCCGCTATCGCCACCACCTCGCGGGTCAAACTGGCCTTGGCCAGCGCTCCCACAGACCAACGTTTTGTGGTGGTGCTGCTGCGCGGTGCGCTGGATGGCTTGTCCTCGGTGGTGCCTTACGGCGATACCAACCTGAGCAGCCTGCGCGCGCCATTGATCCCCCCCAGCCCTGGCCAAAATGACGGGATGTATGACCTGGGCGGGTTTTTTGGCCTTAACCCGGCGCTACCAAATGTTTACGCCATGTATCAGGCCGGCGAGGTTCTGCCGGTGCATGCTGTGGCCGGCCCTTACCGCACCCGCAGCCATTTTGAAGCGCAGGATTTACTGCAACTCGGCACCGAAAACACCGGCATCACCTCGGGCTGGCTAAACCGGGTGCTGGCCGAATTGCCCGCCCGCACCGGCCCCACCGAGCTTGGCCTGTCAGTCGGCATCAATACAGCTTTACTATTACAAGGCCCGGTGCGGGTGGGTTCCTACGCGCCTGACCATTTTGCCACCCCCTCACCTGACCTTTATGCCCGCATTGCCGCCCTGAACGCCGCCGACCCGCTGACCGGGCCATCCATCGCCAACGGCCTGCGCGGCCAGGCGTTTGATGCCAGCATCATGAGTGATGACCCCAGCATGCAACCAGGCGGTGCCAAGCTGAACGGCAATTTTGCCGCCCTGGCGAACCAGGCGGGCAGTTTGCTGGCCGCCGCCGATGGTCCGCGCATCGCGGCTTTCCAACTGGAAGGCTGGGATACCCATGGCAACCAGGTCAACGGCTTGAAAACGCCGCTTGGCGGATTTGACACAGGTCTCGCCGCACTGAAAACTGCGCTGGGTCCGCATTGGAACAGCACCATGGTGCTGGTGATGACCGAATTTGGCCGCACCGCCGCCATGAACGGCACCCGGGGCACCGACCATGGCACCGCCACCGCCGCCTTCATCCTCGGCGGCAACGTCAATGGCGGCAGGGTACTGGCAACATGGCCCGGACTTTCCGGCAGCCAGTTATTTGAAAACCGCGATCTTGCCCCAACCCTGGACATCCGCTCGGTCGCCAAGGGTGCACTCGCAGCGCATCTCGGCCTTAGCGGGGCCGCCCTGGCGCGCGTCTTTCCCGGTAGCAGCGATGCCGCCCCATTGCTCGGACTGACCCGCGCCGCTTAATAGCAGGGCAACCTTTTTAGGACCCTGCCGTGCTGAAATTTCGTCTGCTTCGGATTATCACTTCCCGGCCGCGCCTATTTATCGGCTATGGCATAGGGCTGATCAGCTTTTTCATCCTCACGCCGGTCAACCCGCTGGCCATTCGGGGTGTGATGGCCTGGAACATTGGCAGCGCCATTTTTTTGCTTCTCACCGCGCAACTTTTCATGCGCGCTGACCACACCAACATCAGCTACCAGGCGGCGCGCCAGGAGGAGGGCGAATGGAGCGTGTTTGCCCTGACCCTGATCGGTGCGGTGATGAGCTTCGCTGCGATTTTTTTATTTTCGGGCTCAGGCGCTGACCACAAAACCCAAAAGGCTTTTTATCTGGGATTTGTCATCACCACACTCATACTCTCGTGGCTAACCACGCATGTCACTTTTGCCTACCGCTACGCGCATGAATATTACTCGGTGGACCGCGGCCAGCTTCCCGGTGAGTTTGAGCGTGGAGTGGTGTTCCCTGGCGAGGATAATCCGGATTATCTGGATTTCATCTATTTCTCATTCGTCCTTGGCATGACCTTCCAGGTCTCGGACACCAACCTCACCTCAAAAAAATTCCGCCGCATGGCAACCCTACACGGGATCATTGGGTTTTTATTCAACACGGTGATTCTGGCGTTGTCGGTCAACATCGCCGCCTCGTTGCTATAACCCGTTCGGGAGCGCGATGACATCAGAGGCGGATTCAGACATAAATT
>NCFD01000089.1 GCA_002281005.1 Acidocella sp. 35-58-6
ATTCACCGCCGACAACCCCATTTCCTTGCGGAACGGCGCATCGCCAAACATCGCCTTCACCAAATCCTGGCAATCATCAAAATTGCCCTTCACCGCGATATTCAGCACGTTTTTGGCCGTCACGGTGGTCATCTGGCGGCGCTGCACCTCGCTGGTGCGTCCCTCGGGGTGCAAAATGGTAATATCGATATTCGCCCGCCCCGCCATCGCCTCGATCGCCGCTGAGCCCGTATCGCCGGAGGTTGCCCCCACAATCCGCACGCGCTCGCCCTTTTGGGCCAGCACATATTCAAACAAATGCCCGGCCAAGTGCAGCGCCAAATCCTTGAACGCCAGCGTCGGGCCATGGAACAATTCCAACGCAAAAATCGAGGTCACCAACTTCACCAGCGGCACAGTGGCGGCATGGCCAAACCCGGCATAGGCCCGGCGGCACATTTTCTGCAGCTCAGCAAAGGGGATGCAATCCCCCACAAACGGCGCGATCACCCGGGCCGCCAGCTCCGCATAGGGCAACCCCCGCAGCGCCCTTAACTCTTCCTTTGAAAACACCGGCCATTGCGCGGGCATATATAGCCCGCCATCCTCCGCCAGCCCCGCCAGCAAAACCCCCGAAAAATCCAACTCCGGAGCCTGCCCCCGCGTCGACACATATTTCATAGCAATCCCACTCAATCCCGCATAACCGTCGCAACAACCCTTAAATCAGCGCACCAGCACCGGCAACAAAGCGTCCAGCCGCTTACGCCCCTCCAGGGTCGCCACTAGTTGCGTATCGCTCATCTCTAAATAGCCTTCCTCGCGTGCCGCCTGCAGCACATCCGGCTCCAACGCATCCACCAGCGCCAAACCAGTGCGGCGCTCAAACTCCGCCGCCTCAATTCCCTCCGCCAGACGCAGCCCCATCAACAATGCTTCCCGCGCCTGGTCCGCCTGGCTCACCACATCCTCAACGGTCGCCCCCGACCCCTTGGCCTCGACCAAATCCGCCCACGCCTCCGGTGCCCGATGCCGCTGCGTCGCCCATAACTGCCCATTCAGCGTAATCCGCCCATGCGCCCCCGGCCCAATCCCGGCGTAATCCTGATACCGCCAATAAGCCAGATTATGCCGGCTCTCGCCCCCCGGCTTGGCGTAGTTCGAAATCTCATATTGCCGCAGCCCAAACTTCGCTGCCGCCTCCGCCGTCGCATCATAAAGTGCCGCCGAAACCTCATCATCCGGCAACGCAAATTCACCCCTGGCATACAAGGTGGCAAACTTCGTCCCCTGCTCAATCGTCAACTGGTACAGCGACAAATGATCCGCCGCGAGTGACAGCGCTTGAGCCAATTCCGCCCGCCACGCAATTTCAGTTTGTCCAGGCCGCGCATAGATCAAATCAAACGACAACCGTGGAAATATCCGCCGCGCCAACTCAATCGCCGCAATCGCCTGCCCCGCCGAATGCTCGCGCCCCAAAAACTTCAGCGCCGCCTCATCAAAACTCTGCACCCCGATCGACACCCGGTTCACCCCGGCATCGCGGTAGCCCTGAAACCGCCCGGCCTCGATGCTCGTCGGGTTGGCTTCCAAGGTAATTTCAACATCATCAACAAAGCTAAAATACCGCCGCGCATCCTCAATCAGCGCCGCCACATTGTCCGGGTCCAGCAAGCTCGGCGTGCCCCCGCCAAAAAATATCGAGGTTAATTTCCGCCGCCCCAAACGCTGCGCCTCGTAAGCCATCTCAGCCCGCAACGCCGCCACCATCCGGCTTTGCGGAATTTGCTCCCGCACATGCGAGTTGAAATCGCAATACGGGCATTTGCTCAGGCAAAACGGCCAATGAATATAAAGCGCCAGGCTCTCCATCGGCCCTCTCTAGCCCAACGCCTCCCAGCTCACCACCGCATCCATCGTCAGCCTCCCATACAAATGCGGAAACAGCGCCCCGCCGCGCGAGACCTCCCATTTCACCGCATCCCCCAGCCGGTCCAAATCCACTGCCGCCACCACTAGCCCTGTTTGCCCGGCAAAATGCTTGGCCAGCGTCTCGCCCAACTGCTCAGCGGTTGAAAGATGCACATACCCATCCGCCACATCCACCGCCGCCCCCTCGAACGTCCCTCTTTGCAAATCCGCCCACTGCCCTGCCGTCAGCACTTTATAAGCCAGCATCCCGCCCTCCCCTTGGCACCATCGCATCGCCCCCCTAATCCAACACCCATGAACGCCATCATCGTCAACCACCTGACCAAGCAATACCCCAGCACCCTGGCGGTTGATGACATCTCCTTTGCCGTCCCCACCGGCTCAATCACCGGCCTGCTCGGCGGCAACGGTGCTGGCAAAACCACCACCATCTCGATGCTGCTCGGCCTGCTGGTCCCCACCTCCGGCAGCATCACCATCCTCGGCCACAACATGGCCACCGACCGTTTCGCCGCCCTCGCCCAGATGAATTTCTCCTCCCCCTACATCGCGCTCCCGGCGCGCCTGTCGGTCATCGAAAACCTGCGTGTCTATGGCCATCTCTATAACGTCCCGCATCTCGCCCGCCGCATCGAGGAACTGGCCGCGCAATTCAACCTCACCCCCTTGCTCAAACGCCTCGCGGGCGAACTCTCGGCCGGCCAAAAAACCCGCGTGGCGCTCGCCAAATCCCTCATCAACCGGCCCGATGTGCTGCTGCTCGATGAACCCACAGCCAGCCTGGACCCCGACACCGGTGACTTCGTGCGCACCACATTGGAAACCTACCGCACCACCCACAACGCCACCATTCTGCTGGCCTCGCACAATATGGCCGAGGTCGAGCGCCTGTGTGACGATGTGCTAATGATGAAATCCGGCAAAATCGTTGACCGCGGAACCCCCGAAGGCCTGATCACCCGTTACGGCCGCGACGACATGGAACAGGTGTTTCTCGACATCGCCCGGAGCCCCGCACTATGAAGCCGCTCGCCCAATCAGCGCGGCGCATCTTTGGGCTGGTCTATCGTCATGTGGCCTTGTACCGCCGCTCCTGGCCGCGCCTTCTGGAAATTTCCTATTGGCCCACGCTGGAGTTGCTCATCTGGGGCTTCACCGCCAGCTATTTTGCGCACGCCACCCTCAACCCTGGCCTGCTGGCCGGTGGTGCCCTCATCGCGGGCGTACTGCTGTGGGAGGTCACATTACGCGGCCAGCTTGGCGTTACCTATTCGTTTTTAGAAGACATCTGGTCGCGCAACCTCGGCCACGTGTTCGTAAGCCCGCTGCGCCCCGCTGAACTGGTGGCCTCGCTCCTGGTGGTCTCATTATTACGCACTTTGGTCGGCCTGTTTCCCGCCACAATTCTTGCCTACCTGCTTTACAGCTTCAACATCCTGCATCTGGGGCCGGTACTTTTGCTGTTTTTTATCAACCTCCTCTTCATGGGCTGGTGGGTGGCGCTCCTTATCGTCGCTTTGCTGTTCCGCTACGGCGCGGGCGCCGAAGCCCTGGCCTGGACGGTGGCCTTCGGCATCACCCCCTTCGCCTGCGTGTTCTACCCGGTGGCGGTGCTGCCGCCCTGGCTGCAACCGCTGGCGCTGGCCCTGCCCGCCGCCCACATCTTTGAGGGTATGCGTGCCGCGCTGCTGTATAACCTCACCGACTGGCGCAACCTCGCCGCCGCCGCCACCCTGAATGCCGCCTGGCTACTCGTCGCCATCGCCGTATTCGGCCTGCAATTTCGCGCCGCCCGCATTCGCGGCGCCCTCATCGCCATCGGAGAATAATCTTGGTGCATTTCTGGCTCATCCGGCACGCTCTGGTCCACCCGGACGCCCTCAACTTCCTCTACGGCACCAACGATGTTGCTATCTGCGACACCACCATGACCGCCGAGGCCCACCGTTACGCCGCCCTGGCCGAGCGCCTGCCGCGCCCCGCCCGCCTTATCGTCACCCCCTTATCGCGCACCCAACACACCGCCCGCGCCATCTTCGCCGCCGGCTACCCAACCCAGCCCTGGGATGTTGAACCCGCCTTCGTCGAACAAAATTTCGGTGACTGGCAGGGCACCCCCATCCATGAATTCGCCAACCGCGCCCCCGCCGAGCGCCACCCGTTCTGGCCCATCGCCGCCGCTGAAATCCCCCCCGGCGGTGAGAGTTTTTCTGACATGATCGTGCGGGTCGGCGCGGCCCTTAACCGCCTCACATTACTTGGCGAGAAAAACATCATCATCATTAGCCATGGCGGCGCCATCCGCGCCGCGTGCGCCCACGCGCTACAACTCAATCCGCACCAGGCGCTATCACTCTCGGTTGAAAACATCTCGTTGACGCGCCTGGATTATAATGGTTGCGACTGGCGATTGGTTTCACTCAATGAACAATTATCCACTTGAGTTTTAGAATCCTCACCCTCACTTACAGCTCAACATTACAGGAGCCGCACCCATGAAAAAACTTTTCCTCGCCGCGACGATGCTTGCCGCCACCCTGACCCCCCTGGCTGCCGCCCGCGCCGATTCCCCGCAGCATCTGGTCGATAGCTCCACCCTGGCGCTGGAAAGCCTGATGGAAGGGCCACCCGGCCACCAGGCCCAGGATTTCCTGCGCAAGGCCCGCGCCGTGGTCATCTGCCCCGATATTTTCCGCGCCGGCTTCATGATCGGCGGCGAAGGTGGTGGCTGCGTCATGGTGGCACGCGCCGCCGGTGGCTCGTGGTCTGCCCCGGCCTTCTATTCCATGGGCTCCGGCAGCTTTGGCCTGCAAATTGGCGTGCAAAGTGCCAAGGTGCTGATGCTGGTGATGACTGAGGGCGGGCTGAATGCGCTGCTCAACTCGCAATTCAAAATCGGTGCTGATGCCGGGCTCACCATCGCCACCCTGGGTGCCGGCGTGAACGGCTCCATGTCCACCGCCCTGAACGCCGACATCCTGACTTTGAGCAAAACCGAAGGCCTGTACGGCGGCATCTCGCTCGCCGGTTCGGTGTTCTCAAACGACTCCGGCATGGAGCAATCCTATTACGGCAACGCCGACGACGCCCGCGATATCATTATTAACATGAAAGCCTCCAACCCCGGCGCCAACCCACTGCGCGCCATGCTGACCAAATTCGGCGGCTAACCCGTCCAAACGGGGATGACGACGAGAGCCGCCATCCCCCCATTTCCCTTATCATTCCTGCATTCCTCTCGTCAGTCCCGCGAAAGCGGGAACCCCCGCACGGCCCTTTGACCCCTCAGCGTCACCCCCGGCCCCGCAACTTCAATTGTTGCTATAAATTCATCTAATATTTAGCGAATTTCATTGCCCTCACGTACCCGTGAGCGATAACGTTTTATTCATAATTGCTGTGTTGCAAGGGTGAATAATGTCCGAGACGATCAATACCTATTTAAGCACCCCCATCACGGTCACATCGAGCAACGTCGTCATCACCAGCACCGGTGGCACCAGCGGTTTCGCTCCCGCAGGCACCTACGGTATCTCCGCCGCCCTCTTCGCCCCAGGCTCGCTCGGCTCTGTCACCATCAACAATGCCGGTATTGGTCCTAGTGTTGGCGGCGTCTATGGTCACCAACCCTTCGCGCCGAATACGACTGTTGCCGGCATCGTCCTCGGTCATACCGGGACCATCATCAATACGGGAGCGATCGGCGGCAATAGCGGTATCAGAATTTTAGGTACCACCGGCACCAGCTATATCAACAACAACAATCGTATTTATGCGATCTATGGCGATGGCATTTACCTGCAGGGCAATGGCCGGATCATTAATACCGGCAATATTATTAAAGTTTCGCCGACAACGCTTTCCCAGTACAAAACAATAAGCAACGGCATCGAACTCAGAAGCAGCGGCACCATCACCAACACCAATACTGGCTTCATC
>NCFD01000090.1 GCA_002281005.1 Acidocella sp. 35-58-6
CAGGATTGTGCAGCGTGATGAATATTGCCCTGCCGGGCGTTGAAATTGTAGGCACCGCCATTAACGTACTATTCGGTTGTATTTTACTGTTCACCCCTGGAACCCAGGGGCCAAACAAATTCGACGGCGACAGTTTTAAAGATCAAAGATCTAACCGCACCGCGTACCAATATAAAACTAAAGCCAACCGCAAGTTTAAGACGTGGATCCAGAAGTCGTTTTGAATTAATAGTATAACTGGATTGGTTTTATCCGAGGCTACCCAACCTCAACAATCTTAACCCGCTTGCCCTGGGCTGAGAGCGCAATCTCACCCTTGATCAATCGTACCGCATCGGCACCGAACATCTCGCCGCGCCAGCCTTCATTGGCGGCATTCGGGGCGGTCTCGTCCAGGGCTAGCGCCTCGATCTCCTCGGAACTGGCCAGCAGCCGCGCCGCCACATTGTTTTGCTCAGCCCGCGCGTTCAGTAGCACTTTCAGCAAGGCCACCAATGCCGGAGAGGCTCGTTGGGCCTCGCGTGTACGCTCGATGCGCGGCAGGTCTTCCTCCGGGATCGCCTTTGCAGTTGCAATAACCTCCAGCAATGAGGTGCCGGATTTTCCCTGCGCGAACCCAGCCGAAATGCCCCGCGCCCGGGTCAACGCCTCGGCATCAGCCGGTGCCAGTGCCGCGATTTCAGGGATCTGCTCGTCCTTTACCAACCGCTGCCGGGGAATGTTGATCCGCTGCGCCTCGCGCTCGCGCCAGGCGGCAATGGCCTGCACCAGAGCCAACTGGCGGCGGTTGCCGGTGCGCAGTTTTAAGCGCTCCCAGGCGCGTTCGGGGTCCACCCGGTAGGTGTTGGGGTCGGCCAGGGCGGCCATTTCCTGGCCCACCCAATCCATCCGCCCATCCACCCGCAAGCGGGCGATCAAACGCTCATATACCAGCCGTAAATGCGTCACATCCGCCGCCGCGTAGGTCACCTGCGCGTTGGTCAAGGGCCGGGCCGACCAGTCTGAGAAGCGGTGGGCTTTGTCGATATGCCCGCCGGTGAGCGCCTGCACCAGCGCGTCATACCCCACCTGGTCGCCAAAGCCTGCCACCATGGCGGCCACCTGGGTATCGAATAAATTGGCCGGTACCGCGCCGAACATCAGGAGAAATATTTCAACATCCTGGCGGCAGGCGTGGAACACTTTTACCACGTCCGGCTTGGCCAGCAGGGCGCCCAAAGGTGCCAAATCCAGCCCCTTGGCCTGGGCGTCTACCACAGCAACCTCATGGGCACCGGCCAGTTGCACCAGGCAAAGCTCGGGGTAGTAGGTTTTTTCCCGCATAAATTCGGTATCAACCGTGACAAATTCTTCCGCCGCGAGGCGCTCGCAGAGGGCGGCGAGGGCGGCGGAATCGGTGATAAAAGCGGCGGGCGGGAATGTCGGGGCAGTGTTCATACCTCCCCTTACACAAACACCGGCTTGACAGGGAGGGGGGCGTCGGTTCTTTCCGCACCCATGAACATAATCGCCCCCCACGCCTACCGCACCCACAACTGCGCCGCCCTGCGCGCCGCCGACATTGGCCACACCGCCCGCCTTTCGGGCTGGGTGCACGCCAAACGCGACCATGGCGGGCTGCTGTTCCTGGATTTACGGGATCATTTCGGCCTGACCCAATGCGTGTTTGCCGCCGGGTCAGCCGCTTTTACCCAGGCCGAGGCGCTCCGGGTGGAGAGCGTGATTACCGTCACCGGTGAGGTGGTGGAACGCGCCTCCGGCACCTCCAACGCCAAGCTGCCGACCGGTGAGATCGAGTTGAAGGTTGAGAGCCTGATTGTGCAATCCACGGCCGATGTGCTGCCGATCCAGGTGGCGGGCACCGAGCATTATCCAGATGAGTTGCGCCTGAAATACCGCTTTCTCGATCTGCGCCGCGAATCGGTGCATAAAAACATTATGCTGCGCGCCGGGGTCATCGCCTCGTTCCGCAACCGCATGGTGGCCTCGGGCTTTACCGAATTCCAAACCCCCATCCTCACGGCGTCATCGCCGGAAGGGGCGCGGGACTTTTTGGTCCCCGCCCGCAATCATCCGGGCAAGTTCTACGCGCTCCCGCAAGCGCCGCAGCAATTCAAACAATTGCTGATGGTGGCTGGGTTCGACCGATATTTCCAAATCGCGCCGTGCTTCCGCGATGAAGCCTCGCGGGCTGACCGCTCGCCCGGCGAATTCTACCAGCTCGATTTTGAGATGAGCTTCGTGACGCAGGAAGACGTATTCAATACCATCGAACCAGTGATTGCCGGTGTGTTCGAGGAATTTGCCGATGGCCGCACGGTCACCAAGCCGCCATTCGTGCGCATCGCTTACGATGAATCACTGCTGAAATACGGCTCTGACAAGCCAGATTTGCGCAACCCGCTGATCATTCAGGATGTGACCGAAGCTTTCAAAGACTCAGGCTTTGGCTTGTTTGCCAAAATCATCGACGGCGGCGGCATCGTCCGCGCCATTCCGGCCCCCGGTGCCGGTGCCAACCCGCGCAGCTTTTTTGATAAGTTGAACGAATGGGCGCGCGCCGAAGGGGCAGGGGGCTTGGGCTATATCACCTTCAATGAGACTGGCGCCCAAGGACCGATTGCGAAAAACCTCGATGCTGAGCGTGCAGAAGCGATTCGCACGGCCTGCGGCCTGGGCGCTGGCGATGCCGTGTTCTTTGCCGCCGGCAAACCGCTGGATGCCGCCAAGTTTGCCGGTGCTGTGCGCACCAAGCTCGGTAACGATCTTGGCTTGATCAAAGCCGGGGAGTTTAAATTCTGCTGGATCGTCGATTTCCCGATGTATGAGCTGGATGAAGACACCAAGCAGATTGTGTTCAGCCACAACCCGTTCTCGATGCCGCAAGGCGGGCTGGAGGCGTTGAACGGCCAGGACCCGCTGACCATTAAAGCCTTCCAGTATGATATTATCTGCAACGGCGTTGAACTCTCCTCCGGCGCCATTCGTAATCACCGCCCGGACATTATGCTCCGCGCGTTTGAGATTGCCGGTTACGGCCCCGAGGAAGTGGAAGCCCGCTTCGGCGGCATGCTAAACGCGTTCCGCTTCGGCGCCCCGCCGCATGGTGGCTCTGCCCCCGGCATCGACCGCATTGTGATGCTGCTGGCCGACGAGCCGAATATCCGCGAGGTTATCGCCTTCCCGCTGAACCAGCAGGGCGAGGATTTAATGATGGGCGCCCCAGCACCTGTGGATGCGAAGCGGTTGAAGGAATTGTCGCTAGCACTGGCGTTGCCGCCAAAGGCTGTGAAATCGCCGTAGATAGCGTATGTACCGCCAATGACCGAAACACCGACCGACCTGATCCGTAATTTCTCCATCATCGCCCATATCGACCATGGTAAATCCACCCTGGCCGACCGGCTGATCCAGTATTGCGGCGGCCTCACCGCCCGCGAGATGACCGAGCAGGTGCTCGATTCGATGGATATCGAGAAAGAGCGCGGCATTACCATCAAGGCGCAGACCGTGCGGCTGGAATACCCGGCCAAGGACGGCAAAACCTATGTGCTGAACCTGATGGACACGCCCGGCCATGTGGATTTCGCCTACGAGGTCAGCCGCAGCCTCGCCGCCTGCGAAGGCTCGCTGCTGGTGGTCGATTCCTCTCAGGGCGTGGAAGCCCAGACGCTCGCCAATGTGTATCAGGCGCTCGATGCCCACCATGAAATTGTGCCGGTGCTGAATAAAATCGACCTGCCCGCTGCCGATGTGCCGCGCGTAAAGCAGCAGATCGAGGATGTGATCGGGCTGGATGCCTCGGAAGCCGTGGAAATTTCCGCCAAAACCGGCATCAACATCGAGGGCGTGCTGGAAGCGCTGGTGACCCGCCTGCCGCCCCCTACCGGTGATATCGATGCGCCACTTTCCGCCCTGCTGATCGATAGCTGGTACGACCAGTATCTGGGTGTTGTGACCCTGGTGCGGATCAAAAACGGCCGGCTCAAGCGCGGCCAGAAAATCCGCATGATGTCCACCGGTGCCGTGCACCCGGTGGAACAGCTCGGCGTGTTTACCCCAAAAATGCGCCCCGTGGATGAACTTGGGCCGGGCGAGATGGGCTATATCACCGCCGCCATTAAAACCGTCGCGGATTGTAAGGTAGGTGACACCATCACCGATGACCGCAACCCGGTGAGCGAAGCCCTGCCGGGGTTCAAACCCTCAGTGCCGGTGGTGTGGTGCGGGCTGTACCCGGTGGATGCCGATGATTTCGAGAAATTGCGCGACAGCTTGGGCAAACTGCGCCTGAATGATGCCAGCTTCCATTATGAGGCCGAGACCTCAGCGGCTTTGGGCTTTGGCTATCGCTGTGGGTTTTTGGGGTTGCTGCATCTGGAAATCATCCAGGAGCGGCTGTCCCGCGAGTTTGACCTCAATCTGATCGCCACCGCGCCCTCGGTGGTTTACAAAATTTTCAAATCGAACGGCGATATGGAGTTGCTGCACAACCCATCCGACATGCCGGATGGCTCAGTGATCGATCATATCGAGGAACCCTGGATCCGCGCCACCATCATGGTGCCCGATGACTATTTAGGCGCCGTGCTGACCCTGTGCAATGAACGCCGCGGCCAGCAGGCTGACCTGACCTATGTGGGCAACCGCGCCATGGCCGTGTACCGTCTGCCGTTGAACGAGGTGGTGTTTGATTTCTATGACCGTTTGAAATCCATCAGCCGTGGCTATGCCAGCTTTGATTACCAGATTGAGGATTACGCCGAGGCGGATTTGGTGAAAATCTCGATTTTGGTGAATCTCGAGCCGGTGGACGCGCTCTCCTTTATCGCCCACCGCTCGGCGGCGGAATCGCGTGGCCGCTCGATTTGCGCCAAGCTGAAGGAGCTGATCCCCAAGCAATTGTTCAAAATCGCCATCCAGGCCGCCATCGGCAGCCGCGTGATCGCGCGCGAGACCATCAGCGCCATGTCGAAGGACGTGACGGCGAAATGCTACGGCGGCGATATTTCGCGTAAGCGCAAGCTGCTGGATAAGCAAAAAGAGGGCAAAAAGCGCATGCGCCAGTTCGGCAAAGTAGAAATCCCGCAGAGCGCCTTCCTCGCCGCCCTGAAAATGGATGCCTGATCTGCCCTTGAGCTAACGACCGGCTTTAGCTAAGACCACCCAGCGCTGGAGAGATGGCCGAGCGGCTTAAGGCGCACGCTTGGAAAGCGTGTGTGCGTGAAAGCGTACCCAGGGTTCGAATCCCTGTCTCTCCGCCATAAATTATGAATTTCTGCTTATGTAACAATTTAAGTTTTAAAGTTACCCGTTTTTTGGATACACCTACCAGGATACACTTAAACTGCGGCTTATGGCGCGTGAGAGCGAACAACCGCGGACGCTTGTTTGGGTTTTCCAGGCCACGTTGCCGTCTCGGTATGCCGACCCATCTCAGTTGCCGATACCTTACGCACCGAGATTAACGGATATTTGCACTGCCGCGCCCTGCCATAAGCTCGTTGTAAACGACCGGATTGGTGACCCAGGAACCGCGCGCGGGTTTCGACGGGTAATCCCTGAGCCTTGAGGTCTGCCGAGACCGAGTGCCGCAATGAGTATGGAGTTACGATATATTTGATCTCAGGAAAGACGCGCCGCGAGATCGTCCGAAGCCTGTCACAGAACTTCCGTGGATTATCGATGTTAACCAACATCTGCCCGTCCCGCCCATTATCATGGACGGACACAGCCAAATCTCGGGCGATGGGGTTGGTGATGCCGATCTCCAAGATTCGCAGCTCTTGCCCGGTGGTGTCGGTGACCTTCGCTCCGTGAATACGGATGATCAGTGATTGCCGCAGAGTGAT
>NCFD01000091.1 GCA_002281005.1 Acidocella sp. 35-58-6
TCCAAAGAGGCCAAGCTAGATCTGCTGAGCGCACGTACGGGCATAACCAGTGTTGCCCATCATTTGTTAAGTCTCATTCCCAGAAGCCCTATCACAATGTCGCTATGAGAATTGGCTACGGGTGGAATGCGTATTGTGCAATACGAAAATGCGACAAAAATGCCACAGCGTCGCACATTCGTCATATCTCGCGATTGTGCGAAGCGAAGTTAAGAAAAAGTTCCTATCAATGAACTTTTACTAAATTCAACGCAATAATTGCCGGTTTGAGAAAGTTTCGGATTCGGCAATTATGCGTGAAATCAAACAGTAACAGGTTGTTGTTGATATTATATTTTAGCGACAAGCCGTAATCATAATTTCTACAAGGTAGCCGGGGTCTGCCAAAACGGCTTCGACGCAGGCGCGGGCCGGGGCACCGCCTTCAGGGAGCCAGGCAGACCAGACCTTATTCATGGCTTCGCGGTCTGCCATATTTTTGAGCCAGATATGCGCCTGCAACAGGCGGGTTTTGTCGGTGCCATGCGTCTCGAGCAGGGTATCGAGCTGGTTCAACACGTCCAGGGTCTGGGCGGTGATGTCCTTTGTGGCGTCGGATGCGACCACGCCCTGGGTATAGACGAAACCGTGATATTCGACGGCCTTGGAGAGCACCGGGTTGGGCTCGGTGCGGATGATACGGCTCATGGGGAGACTCCGGAGGTTGGGCGGTTAATGAAGGATGACTTGCGGCGCCGGGGCGGGTTTGCCTGGCAAGGCGCTGGAAGTGGCGGTGCCGTTATCGACGCAATTACTGATCTGGCTGTCGCGCTGGTGCATCAGCCCTAGTTGTTCGCCGTCGAACACGTGGTTGGGGGTGGCGGAATAGCGTACGCCGGTCTGGTCGGTGCGTGATAGCGCGTCGACGTTTTGGGCGTTGTAGGTGGCGTCCGCCTGGGCGGTGCAGGCGGCGAGGTTGGCCTGGTCCGCGGTACTGGGCGGGGGAGAGAGTTCGCAGCCGCCGAGGCCAAGCAAGGCGGTGGCGCAGAAAAGGCTGAAGGTGATCCGGCTAGCCATTGGCGTTACTCCTGTGTGGCGCTGCTTTGCGGGAGGGGGAGCAGTGCCCGCAATGCGGTTTCGGCGAAACCACCGGTCGGCGTCAATGGTGCAAGGGCGGCGGCTTGCAAAAGAGCCGGATGAAACTCTAGCCCGCCATGCGCGAAGGTGAACCAGGGGCGGGTCCAGGTGGCGTTGGCCATGAGCTGGAACAGCGCGAGGACACGCAGACACACCGAGATTCCGTGCGCGGTGCCGAGGTCCGCCACGCGGTCAATGGCCTCGGTCCAGTTGGCGGCGTCGGGGTCGGTGAGGGCGAGATCAAGTGGGGAGACACCCGGCTGCATGAAGCGAAACCCATGGGCGGTTTTGGCAGCGCTGGCGTTAAGGGCGTTCGCGCGTGCGGCGTCCCAGGCTTGCTCGAGGTCGCGCTTGGTGACGTTCGGAAGCTGGCTAGCCGGATGCGGGATGAGATGCAGCACTTCGCCCGCCGGGCCGTATTCGGTGCGAATGACGGCAGGCATTACAATGTGAGAATTATTTTGCCGATATGAGTGCTGCTTTCCATCAGTTCATGGGCGCGGGCAGCTTCGGCGAGTGGGAAGGTGGCGTGAATGATGGGCGCGTAAAGCCCGGCTTCGAGTTGCGGCCAGATGGTGGTGAGCAGGCTATGGGCGATGGCGGCTTTTTCGATGGCGGTGCGGGGCCGCATGGTGGAGCCGGTGACCGTGAGGCGCTTGAGCATGATGGGGAGCAGACTGAGGTTTTGCGCCACAGCGCCCGCCATGAAGGCGATTTGCACCAGCCGGCCGCGCGGTGCGAGGCTGGCAAGGTTCTGCGCCGTGTAGGGGGCGCCAACCATGTCGAGCACCACATCGACCCCTTGATTGACGGTGGCTTCCGCGATGAAATTGGCAAAATCATGGGTGCGGTAATTGATCGGGATGCCGCCCAGGCGCTCGATCACCGCGCATTTTTCGGCGGTACCGGCGGTGGCAAAGACCTTTGAGCCCTGCGCGACCGCAAATTGGATGGCGGTGATGCCGATGCCCGATGTGCCGCCGTGAACCAATAGGGTCTCGCCCGGTTGCAGGTGGCCGATGTCGAACAAATTGGCCCAAACGGTAAAATAGGTCTCGGGTAAAGCGGCGGCCTGCACGGCGCTGTAACCCTTTGGCCAGGGCAAGCATTGGGTGGCGGGAACAGCCACATATTCGGCGTAGCCGCCGCCGTTGCAGAGGGCGGTGACCTGGTCGCCCACATTATAAAGGGTCACGGCGGCACCCCGGCCGACCACTTCACCGGCGGCTTCAAGGCCCAGGATGGGGCTGGCATCAGGCGGTGGTGGATAAGCCCCTTTGCGTTGCTGAATATCCGGGCGGTTGACCCCGGCGGCGGCAACGCGGATGAGAACCTCGTTGGATTTTGGCTCGGGCAGCACAGTGTGGCCAATACGCATCACCTCGGGGCCGCCGGGTGAGGAGATATCAATGGCGCACATGGTAGCGGGAAGGGTGTCGGTCATGGTCTCTAGCTCGGTAATCGGTGCCCCCGCGTCAAGGCCTGCTGTTGCAGTGCTGCGATGGCTCGGGCAGTTTCGCGCCGCATGAAGCAATCCCGTCGTAAATTTATGACCGCAGGCGCCGCTGCCTTAGCTGTGCCTTGGAATGCCTGGGCGGCGGACTCAAAACCGGTTGTGGCGGCACCTGGTGTTGTGACGGTGGGAGCGCTGTTTGCGGCTTCCGGGCCGGATTCCGTGATGGGGGATGAGTGCCTGCGCGGTGTTCAACTAGCTGTAGCCGATGTTAATGCCAGTGGTGGGATTAAAGGTAAGCCCATTGTTTTGGCGGTGGGGGATCCGTTTGAGACGGCGCAATCCACGGCGATGGCAGGGGCATTTATCGCCGCGAAGCACCCTGATTTGATGCTCGGCACTGGCAGTTCAAATTTTTCGTATCCTGGCTCGGCGGCGGCTGAACTGGCGCAGGTGCCTTATATTGAAGTGAGTGCAGCGGCCGATGGTATTACCGGCCGGGGGTTTAAATATTTGCTGCGGAGTGGGCTGACCACCTCGATGGTGGCGCAGGTGGCAACAGCGGCCATAGCAGCGCGCTATGCAGCTAAAAAAGTTGGATTGTTGTTCAATACCGGCGCAACGGCGGGAGCGATTGCGGGGGCGGCACTGGCGCAATGGCAGCAGAACCACACGCCCGTTGAGTTGATGATTGGCTACCCGGAAGACGTGGCGGATTTGCACGACCCGGTAGGCCGGTTGCAGCGCGCAGGTGTGGAGGTGCTGCTGCACGCCGCCGGGCCGGATGACGTGCTGCAGATGTTTCAGGCGGCGCACGATGTCGGGTTCAAGCCGGCGGCGATTTTTGGATGCAGCGATGGTTATGGGTTGCGCGAGACAGCGCAGGCGATCGGTCCAGCATTTGATGGAACCTTTGTTTCAGCGGCACCGTTTTACCCGGCGCGTGCGCAGTATATTGCCGATGCGTACATGGCGCAGTTTGGCATGGCACCGCGCTCCGCCGAAAGTTTGACGAGCTATGTGGGCGCCAAGCTGGTATTTGATGTGCTGAACCAGAGCGGCGGGGACTCTGCAAAACTGCTGGATGCATTACGCAAAACCAGCATACCGCCGGGAACTTTGGCCAATGGCTGGGGCGTTATGTTTGATAAAACTGGACAGAACACGCGAGCCTTTGCAAATTTGCAGCAATGGCGCGGGCAAACGCTGACGAGCCTGGCCTGAGCCCTATTGCTGCTTGGGGTCGAGATAGGGTTGTAAGGCGTGTGCCAGGTTGGCGACGCTCATGCTTTGCAGCCAAACTTTACCGGGGCCGGTGAGACGGGCGATAAATATTCCGTCGCCGCCAAATAGTTTGTTTTTGATACCGGGCAGCAATGTGATGTCGAAATTAACACTATCTTCGAACATGCCGACATGGCCAGGATGAACCTGTAAAGTGTCGCCGGGCCGCAAATCATACATCACGCTCTCACCACCGAGTTCAACAAAAGCTGAGCAGGGGCCGGAGAGTTTTTGCATGATGAAGCCGTTGCCACCGAAGATGCCAGCGCCAAGCTGGCGTTGAAACCCGATGGCGAGGTTCATGCCTTCGGTACCGCACAGGAAGCCGTGCTTGTGGATCATGTAGGACCGACCGGGAGGAACATCGATTTGATGAATGGTGCCCGGGAGTTTGGCGGCAAAGGCGATGAGGCCGGGGCTGCCCATGGCGGTGTATTCAGTGAGGAACAGCCCGCCGCCAGAAAGTGCCCGGCCCAGCACGCCGAACAGGCCGCTGACACCGCCGGTCATCGCGGTGGTGTTGAGTTGGATGTTACTGCTCATCCAGGAAAATTCACCCGGCTCGGAGATGATTTTCTCGCCCGCGGCGAGGGTGATTTGAAGAACCGGCATCGTGGTGCCTGTGATGCTGTGCTGCATAAATTTGCCTTCGGCTGGATGGTGATTGTTGCGTTTCAGGCTAGCACGGGATGGTAACGAAAGACACACATGACGCTAGATATGGGTAGTTAAATATAAATTACGTAATAGTCTCAAATTTAATGCAACCTAAAGAGGTAATCAATAAAAAAATTGACAAATACTTCTCTGGGTTGTAGCTGTGGACAAATGAAAGGAAGTCCACCATGAAAATCTTATCTTTTGGGACAATCCACAATAAATCAGACTTGCTAATTCCGTTTTTACGCTCCCGTCTGGCCGTTATTGATGAGACGAGCGACGTTGAAGAAGTGCTCGATTTGGTTAAATTTTATGATTACGACGTGGTGTTGTTACGAATTGCTCAGGACCGTCTGGGAGACATTGACGTGATCCGCCGGTTGAGACTGGCGCGAACAAAGGCTTCGATCGTGGTGTTAACGCGCAGCCTTAATGAAGCGGGCCGCTTGCGGGTGTTACAGGCTGGAGCCGACGATTTGATTGTGGAAGCGCTCTCGCACGAAGAAGTTTTTATGAAAGTGCAGAATTTGGTCCGGCGCAGCCGTGGGTTTCAGGATAACGCGCTCCGAATCGGCGCGGTTGAAATTAATATGAATGCCAAGAAGCTATATGCCAAAGGTCAGGCCGTGCCGTTGACCAAGAAGGAATATCAGATCGCTGAAATTCTGGCGCTGCGCAAAGGGGCTGTGCTGAGCAAGGAGGCGATTCTGGATCATTTATATGGTGGGCTTGATGAGCCTAACCCCAAGATTATTGATGTATTTATCTGTAAAATTCGTAAGAAGCTGCAAATGCTCGGGGTTGAGGATTTTGTCGAGACCAATTGGGGCCGGGGCTATATGGTGATCGATCATCGAAGTGATGTGAACGCAGAGCTAAACGATGCGTATAGCGGTGAGGTGAAGGTTCAGGCGGTTGCTTAAGCGGCCGGGTTAGAGGTTTTGGGGATGACCGCCTGACACGTATGGCCGCTGGTGTTGAGGGTGCGGCCAGAAGATCTGAGCGGTTTGGCGGTCAGGAAGGGCTCATGCCCCTATTGCGTGACGCCATACATAAATAGCATAACTGGCAGTAATATGTATGTCCTATACCGCGTTTCGCTTTGCTCGGGAGAGGAAAGCAAGATGCAATCGCACGTGCCGCGAGCGAATTTGAGTATATATCGCGCACAGCAACGACGGGACGCATCCTGGTAGGTCGAGAGTCGGACTAGTGGTCCGGGATCAATTGGGAGACGGCTATGGTTGTTGAGAGATCAGTTGCGATGCGAAGTCCGCGCATCAACACTTGAACGTAATGTCACTGGAGATGGTGGCTTATTTTTGTTGTGTT
>NCFD01000092.1 GCA_002281005.1 Acidocella sp. 35-58-6
GCAGGTGGAGCGTCCAAGGATCATCGCCGCGATCTCGGAGATCGGGAAATTTCGCTCAGAAAGTGTTTTCAGGATCTCGCGTCCCACCGCACCTGTGGCACCGACAACCGCAACCCTGAACGACATGGCAACAACTCCAAAAAAATAAAGGACATTCCGGGTAGAGCCAAATGCGCCATGCCGCAAGCGGGTTACGGCCAATCCTGCCTTGCTAAAGCACCATCCCTCTGGCAGGTTGACGTAAACGTTAAAGGAACCGGGAAATGTCTGAAGCTGTATTATTCGAGGTCAAAAACGCCGTGGGCGTTATCACGCTCAATCGTCCGGAGCGGCTGAATGCCCTGAATGGCGAAATTCACGAGGGCTTGCGCCAGGCTTTTGACAAAATCGAGGCTGATGATGGCATCCGCGCCGTGCTGCTGACCGGTGCTGGCCGGGGCTTCTGCGCCGGGGCGGATTTGCTGCAAAATTTGAGCGGGGGCGAGCGCGACCTCGGTGCCAGTATCGATAAGGACTACAACCCCCTGGTGCGACGGATGCGGGCGTTGCCCAAGCCCATCGTCTGCGGGGTCAATGGTGTGGCGGCTGGGGCTGGGATGAATTTAGCTCTGGCCGGGGATATTGTCATCGCTGCCAAGTCAGCCAATTTCACCCAGGCTTTCATCCGCATTGGTCTGATGCCCGATGCCGGTGGGACTTATTTCCTGCCACGCCTAATCGGCGATACCCGCGCCCGCGCTATGGCGATGCTAGGCGAAACGATCACCGCCGCGCAAGCTGAGAGCTTTGGCTTGGTTTATAAATTGTTCGAGGATACCAGTTTTGCCGAGGAAGCTCTGGCACTAGCGACCTCACTCGCGGCCAAACCTACGCAAGCACTGGCTGCGATGAAGGCCGCCTTCAATGCCTCGGCCAGCAACACGCTAGATACACAACTCGACCTGGAGCGCGATTTACAGCGCAAAATGGGCTACACTCCTGACTTTGCTGAGGGGGTAAAAGCCTTTATCGAGAAACGCCCAGCGGTATTCACTGGCAAAGCTGCCTGAACGCCTCGCGGTGGATGGCCGTGTGCAGCACGCCATCCACGCCGGAGAAGCCGCGATACATTCCCGATGAATTAAATGGCAGCACGGGTGCGCCGGTGACCCCAATGGCGATCAACCCGCCATCACCACCATGGGTGGACAATTCTGCAATCACATCGCTTGCAGCCTGCTCCAGGGTCTGCCCGGCATAGCGAATGCGCGCGGCAATTTCGGCGGCAGCGGTGAAGCGGATGAACACTTCGCCGGTGCCGGTAGTGGAAACCGCGCAGGTGGCGTTGTCAGCAAAAGTACCCGCCCCAATCACCGGCGTATCCCCCACCCGGCCCGGGCGCTTGGCGGTGATGCCGCCGGTTGACGTGCCCGCGGCCAAGTTCCCGGCGGCATCGCGCGCCACCGCCCCTACCGTGCCGTGCCGGTCAGCGTCGGAGCGGGTATCGGGCATGCCGGCAACACGCCGGGTCAGCTCCCGGTGCAGCGCATCTAACCGCCGCGGGGTGGTGAAATAATCAGGCGGCATGAATTGAATGTCCTGGGTCTGCAAAAAAGCCTCGGCCCCGGCGCCGATCATGAACACCGTGCCGGATTTTTGCATCACCGCGCGGGCTGCCACTATGGGGTTCTTCGGGCCACAAATCCCGGCGAGGGCTCCGGCAGCACGGTCTGCGCCATTCATGATGGCGGCATCCATTTCAAGCTGACCGGCGCTGGTAAATACGGCACCACGCGCGGCGTTGAACAACTCATCGTTTTCAAGTTCGACAATGGCGGCACACACGGCATCAACCGCCGCGCCGCCTCGATTCAACACTGTCCATCCCGCCTTAAGCGCGGTTCTAAGCGCCACGTGATACGTTTCAGCCGCCGCCGTGTTCAGTGCGGCGGCGGGGATGGTGCCCGCCCCGCCGTGAATGGCCAGACAAAATCCTCGGGACATATTCAAAGGCTGTTACATCAAGCCTCAAAATTATCGCGCACCAGTTGGTCCAGCAACCGCACGCCAAACGCCGTTGCCCCTTTGGGCGTGACGGCGGTATCCTTGCCCGCCCAGGCCATGCCGGCGATGTCCAGATGCGCCCAGGGCTTGCCGTTGACGAAACGTTGCAGGAATTGCGCGGCGGTAATTGAACCACCCGCCCGGCCACCACCAATGTTTTTCACGTCAGCAATGTCAGAGTTGAGGTTTTTGTCGTAGCTCTCGCCCAAGGGGGCCAGCGGCATCCGCCACAGCCCCTCACCGGTGGCTTTACCCGCAGCCAGTAATTTTTCAGAGAGTTCGTCATTGTTACTGAACAGACCGGCATATTCATGGCCCAGCCCGACGATGATGGCGCCGGTCAGGGTGGCCAGATTCACCATATATTTCGGTGCAAACCGCTCCTGCGCATAATACAGCACGTCGGCCAGTACCAGCCTTCCCTCGGCATCAGTGTTAAGAACCTCAATGGTTTGACCGGAATATGATTTCACTACGTCGCCCGGGCGAATGGCCGTGCCGGAAGGCATGTTTTCCACCAGCCCGATCAGCCCCACCGCATCCACCTTAGCCTTGCGCCCGGCCAAAGCCGCCATCAGGCCCGTCACGGTGCCAGCACCGGCCATGTCCCATTTCATGTCTTCCATGCCCGCGGCGGGTTTGATGGAAATACCGCCCGTATCGAACGTGACGCCTTTGCCGATGAAGGCGATCGGGTTTTTCAGCTTCTTGGTTTTTTTACCTTCGCTACTGCTGCTGCCCGAGGCGCCAAACCATTGCATCACCACCATACGGGATTCCCGGGCACTGCCCCAGCCCACGCAAAGCAATGAACCAAAGCCTAGTTTTTCCAGATCTTTTTTATCGAAAATTTCCACTTTAACGCCCAGCTTCTTCAGGGCCTCGGTGCGTTTGGCAAACTCCTCCGGGTAAAGCTCGTTGGCTGGCTCAGTGACTAAATTACGGGTCAACTCCACTCCTTCGGCCACAGCAGCCAAGGGTGCATAGGCGGCTTCGGATTTTACCGCCGAGGCGCTGAGGATTTTGAAGCTGGCTAGTTTGGGCTTTTCATCTTCCTTCTCAGTGGTGCGATATTTGTCAAACCGGTAAGAGCGCAACCGCGCCCCCAGACCAATATGTGCCGCCAGGTCGGGGGCAAGCTTGTCGGCCAGCACCGTGGCTTCGGTTTCCTTCGCCAAAGCGGCCTGCGCAGCACCGCCTAACTCTTCTGCCAATTTAGCAGTGAAGCTCTCAGCCTTGCCAATACCCATCAGCAACACACGCTTCAGCCCGGCACCAGGAGCCAGCAAACTAGCCGACTGGCCTTTTTTACCCGTGAAGCTCGCCGCCTCCATCGCCCGGCCTAATCCGCCGCCCAACGCTTTATCAAGTGCTGCGGCCAGGCCCTCAAGCGCCCCGCCTTCCGCCATGGGCACGACCAATATGCCTGATTTAGGTAGGGCAGCTTTGGCAAAGGCGATCTGCATCATCAAAAACTCCATCTGGTTTGGCTGGTGTCACCATAACAGGGCGGCGGCACTTGGCGAGGGGTGGGTTCCAAGGCTATCAGGCCGCCATGGATAATCAATCACTCGTTGAACTGGCCGTCCGGCTGGTGGAAGCCGCCGCTATTGAAATTCTGGCTGTTCGGGATGCTGGTTTCACTGTGCAAAGCAAGGACGATACCACGCCCGTCACTTTGGCTGATATGCGCGCAGAGCGCGTGATCACCGAAGGGCTGCGGGCGGCCACGCCACAGATACCGGTGATCGCTGAGGAGGAGGTCGCGGCTGGGAAAGTGACGCATGCGGGTGACGAATACTGGCTGGTGGACCCGCTCGATGGCACCCGCGAGTTTGCCGCTGGGCGGCCCGAATATGCGGTGAATATCGGGCTGGTGCGCAACGGTGAGGTGGTGCTGGCGGCGGTGGCTTCGCCAGCCACGCATGAGATTTATTACGGGATCGTTGGCGTGGGAGCCTGGAAGAAATCACCCGCGGGTACGCACCCGATTGCGGCCCGCACCACACCGCCGGAAGGGCTGACGATTATGGCCTCGCGCCATTATAAGGACGACCCAGAGCTGGCCGCTTATCTCGCGCAATTTAAAATCGATTCAGTAACAAATATCGGATCGGCACTGAAATTTTGTTATCTCGCCGAAGGTAAAGCAGATTTCTATCCACGCCTGGGCCGCACAATGGAGTGGGACACCGCTGCGCCGCAGGCCGTGCTTGAAGCAGCCGGCGGCTGCGTGCTCACTATGGATGGCTCACCGCTGAAATACGGCAAGCCAGGATTTGAAAATCCACATTTTGTTTGCTGGGGCAAACGCTAGAGACAACCAAAAATAATCGTCCGCTCGTTACCAAGGCTTAATTCGCTTTTCATGCGGCAACCCACCTGGACACACCACGTAGAGTTCACTTGGTTTCAGGAGTTTCCGAGATGAAAAAAATATTAGCGCCTCTCACATTGGCTATTTTTGCGCTGGCACTCGCTGGTTGTTATTACCCAGGCTACTACGGACATGACCATTACGATGGCGGTGGTGGTGGCGGTTATTCTGATCATGGGCCGGGCTATGGCGGCGATCACGGCCCTGGTGGCGGTGGCGATGGTGACCACGGTCCCGGCGGTGGCGGTGGCTATAACCACCCCTAACACCGCAACTTAACCAGCTTGAGCTGATACCATGCCGTAAGCGTGGTGTCAGCTTGAGCCCTTCTCAGATCAAGCAGCAACTTTTGTGGCGTGACGAATTCCATTGGCGAGGGCTGCGACATCAGCTAACACTGTGGCAACATCGGTGTTGGTAAGCTTTTCGATCAAGACCGACGCCACGATCGCCGCATCAGCATATTGTGCGACTGTTGCGGCTTGCTCGGGGGTACGCACGCCAAACCCAACCGCGATTGGCAGGTCAGTGGCGCGGCGAATGCGCGGGATGTCGCGGGCTAAATCTTCCGCTGACGCGGTACGGGTGCCGGTGATGCCGGTGATGCTGACGTAATAGACAAACCCTGATGATCCCGCCAGCACTTTTGGCAAACGCTCATCCGACGTAGTGGGCGCGATCAATCGGATGAAATCCAACCCATGCGCTGCGGCATCCGGCAGCAATAAATCGGCCTCCTCGGTTGGTAAATCGACCACGATCAATCCATCAACGCCAGCCTGAGCGGCATCGCGGGCGAACGCCGCCACACCATACGAGAGGATAGGATTGAGATACCCCATCAATACCAGCGGGGTTTTATCATTTCCCTTGCGAAATTCGCGGACAATACCCAGCACACCGCGCAGGCTGGCGCCGGCATTCAAGGCCCGCCGCCCGGCAGCCTGAATGATCGGGCCATCCGCCATCGGGTCGGTGAAGGGCACGCCGATCTCGATGATGTCAGCGCCATTGGCCGCCATGCCGGTCAGCAATGCCAGCGAAGTCTCACGGTCAGGGTCGAAGGCCTCCACGAATGGGATCAACGCGGCAAGGCCTTGCGACCGTAAATTTGCAAAAACCCCCCCAATGCGGCTCATAGTTTGAAACCAAGATGTTCGGCGACGGTGAAAATATCTTTATCACCCCGGCCGCAGAGATTCATCACAATAATTTTATCGGCCGGCAAACTCGGCGCCAGCTTCATCACATAAGCCAGCGCGTGGGCTGGCTCCAAAGCCGGAATAATGCCTTCAGTGCGGGTGCAAAGCTGGAACGCGGCTAATGCTTCGTCATCGGAAATTGAGACATATTCCACCCGGCCAATATCATGCAGCCAGGAATGTTCCGGCCCGATACCCGGATAATCCAAGCCAGCTGAAAT
>NCFD01000093.1 GCA_002281005.1 Acidocella sp. 35-58-6
ACGTCTCACGACAGCGTCAAAGCGACTTTGGTTAATCTCGGCCAACATATGCCGGCCATCCGACACGACCTTGTTGCCCCGTGCCCACACATGCGGCACCTGAGAGTTGCGGCTTGCAAACACCCAACTCGCCAACGCGGAGTCTGGATCGTCGCCGATCAATCCTACAATATTGGCTGCTTCTCCAACAACAAAACCACCTTTTCTACCCACAGCTTGGTCACCACCCTCAATGGCTTTTTGGTACAACGCCGTGGCAGTGGCACGCGTTATGTCGCCGGCCATGACATTGCGCTGATGAAAATGCAAGCGCTGAGAATATTCAAGCATTTGTAGTTCATCACGAACCCCAATGCAGATATTCGAGTCCGACCCGATACCCCAGGCACCAGAAAAATCCCGTGCCGGAAAAATACCATCACCCAGATTGGCTTCGGTGACAGGGCATAATCCTATAACCGCGTTCAACGCTAAAATATCCGTACGTTCTTGTGCCGTTGTGTGAGTTGCATGAATTAGACACCAATTTTTATCAACAGGTAGGTGGTTCAGCAAATATTCGACTGGCCGTTGTCCATACAAAGCCACGCACTGCTCAATCTCGGCTATCTGCTCGGCGATATGAATATGCACTGGTTTCGTCCCCGCCAGCTCACTCAAAAGCAAGAGTTCGTCAGGCATCGCCGCTCTCAGAGAATGAGGTGCGATGCCCACAGCCGCCACAGCCGCACAACGATCGTAAAGCCTCTCGTAGCTGGCGATCGAATTAACAAAACGGCGTTGCTCCAACGCGGGAACTTGCCGACCAAATCCGGCATGCGCATAGAATACCGGCAGCAACGTGAGGTCAATTCCCGTTATCGATGCCGCCTCGGCTATGCGCACGGCCATTTCACCGATATCGTCATATTCTTGGCCATCAGGCGCGTGATGCAAATAATGAAATTCTGCAACATGACAAAATCCGCCTTCCAGCATCTCAACAAAGGCTTGAGTGGCCACTACCGCGATATCATATGTTGCGCCATCGGGTAGGGTATTAACCGCTATGTCGCTGATAAGTCCTGAAATTATGTTCACCGTCACATTTTGCGCCCATCCAAAGGGCAACAACGCATGACGGAAAAACAGTTTATTTGCCACTATACAGCCTCCCTATTTTTGCTTATTGTATATACAACTTTCTCCACCCGGCCAAGGGCTATTTTCATGCACGCCGACCGTATTTTTACCAACGCCCGTTTGGCAACCATGGGCCCCTGCACTGGGAGCATTGATATTGTCAATAACGGCATGGTGGCCACCAAGGCTGGTCGAATTATATATGCGGGCCCGGCTCGGGTGATGACGGCTGATGAAATCACTGATTGCGGGGGCCGCTTGGTAACCCCAGGATTGATCGATTGTCATACGCACTTGGCGTATGCTGGCCACCGCGCTGCGGAATTTGAAGCACGGTTGAACGGCGCCACTTATGAAGAGATTTCTCGTGCTGGTGGAGGAATCGCGGCAACCGTCTCTGCCACCCGTGCCGCAAGCCCTACTGCACTCCTCGTAGCCAGTAAACAACGCTTACAGGCCCTTATTAACGAGGGCGTTACCACAGTCGAAATCAAATCTGGCTACGGCCTTGATGAAGCCAATGAGATCAAGCTACTGAATGTCATTCGTCAACTCGGTGCGATATCAAAAGTTGATATTGCGCCCACTTTTCTTGGTGCCCATAGCCTACCTCCGGAATTCAAGCACGATCGGCAAGCCTTTATTCATCTCTTAACTGAGACACTCATCCCCAAAATAGCATCACTTAAGCTCGCCGATGCTGTCGATGGATTTTGTGAGGCGATTGCGTTTACACCCGATGAAATCGCCGAAGTTTTCATCGCTGCGCGGGCGCATGGACTACTCGTGAAGCTGCACGCCGACCAACTCTCCAACCTGCACGGTGCTGCCCTGGCCGCGCGCTTTAACGCTCTCTCAGCCGATCATCTCGAATACACTGACACCAACGGCGTCGCCGCCATGGCACATTCAGGGACAGTGGCTGTTTTATTGCCTGGTGCGTTTTACACATTACGTGAGACCCAGCTTCCACCCATTGCCGCTTTACGGGCACATGGGGTACGCATGGCTGTCGCCACCGACCTTAATCCTGGCACCTCACCGCTGACATCGCTGCTGATGGCAATGAACATGGCCGCCACGCAATTCAGGCTCACCGTTGATGAATGCCTGCTTGGCGTCACCCGTCACGCTGCTGCGGCTCTGGGCCGTCAGGATGTCGGGGTCCTGGCTCCCGGTCACAAATGTCATCTCGCCATCTGGAATGTCGAGACGCCTGCTGAACTTGTCTATCAGATCGGCTTCAGCCCTTTGCACAAACGCATTTGGAGTGCCGCATGATTCTCAACCCTGGCGACGTAACACTAGCTGCATGGCGCGATATTTATCGAGGAGCCGCATGCTCTCTTTCGCCTGCTGCCCTACCCGCCATTGCCCGTGCCGCCATCGCCGTTGATGAAATTCTAGCGCGCGGCGAACCTGTTTATGGCGTCAACACAGGCTTTGGAAAACTTGCCACCGTGCGCATTGCTGACGCTGATCTGGCCACACTGCAACGCAATTTGGTCCTCTCACACGCCGCCGGCGTGGGCGATGCGATGCCAATGCCCATCGCAAGGTTGATGATGGCCTTGAAATTGGCTTCACTGGCGCAGGGGGCTTCAGGTGTGCGCGTTGCCACTGTGCAATTCCTTGAGCAAATGCTGGCTAAAAATCTGATTCCGGTTATCCCCGCACAAGGTTCGGTAGGGGCCTCCGGCGATCTGGCTCCACTTGCCCACATGACCTCCGCTATGCTCGGTACCGGCGACGTATTTTTCAATGGCGAACGGCTTTCGGCGAGCGCTGGCCTGGCCAAAGCCGGACTTACCCCCCTTGCTTTAGGCCCCAAAGAAGGGCTCGCTCTCCTCAATGGCACACAATTTTCCACCGCTTACGCGTTGGCAGGATTATTTGAAGCCGAAACTCTTTTCCAGACAGCTTTAATTACCGGCGCACTTTCAACCGACGCTGCCCGCGGGTCGGACGCACCGTTTGACCCGCGCATACATGCTCTGCGCCGCCACAAAGGCCAAGCAGAAGTGGCTTCGGCCTTGCGTTCCTTAATGGCAGGAAGTGCCATTCGGGCTTCGCACATTATCAATGATACCCGCGTCCAAGATCCGTATTGTCTACGCTGCCAACCGCAAGTTATGGGCGCCGTGCTCGACCTTCTGCGTCAGGCTGCCACGACACTTGGTACGGAAGCAAATGGCGTCACTGATAACCCGCTCATATTCACGAACCCAGCCGAAGCACTCTCCGGCGGTAATTTCCATGCCGAACCAGTGGCCTTTGCCGCTGATATGATCGCCATGGCAGTTTGCGAAATTGGCTCGTTGGCTGAACGGCGTCTGGCCATGCTGGTCGACCCTTCACTTTCCGGCCTCCCTGCGTTTCTCACGCCAAAACCAGGCCTAAATTCCGGCTTCATGATCCCGCAAGTTACAGCCGCCGCCTTGGTTTCAGAGAATAAAGGCCGGGCCTTTCCTGCCTCAGTCGACTCCATTCCGACCTCGGCCAACCAGGAAGACCATGTCTCCATGGCCGCCCATGGGGCTCGCCGCTTAGTATCCATGACTGACAACCTGCGGGCCATCATCGCCATTGAACTGTTGGCTGCCGTGCAAGGCTGTGATTTCCACAGCTTGCCCTCCAGTCCAACGCTTGAGGACATTCGTGCCAAAGTGCGCAGCAAAGTCACTCACCTCGACGATGACCGTTATTTTGCTCCCGATGTCGAAGCTGCTATTTCAATTTTGCAATCAGGCGCGTTATCACTTACAACACTGCCTGGTGTGATATGAGTTTTTTGAAACTACGGCAGGGTCAAGCGCCTCTCATCCTGAGTATTCCGCACGCTGGCACGCATATCCCCGCAGACTATCACCCTGCCCTCACCTCACTCTGGTTAGCCCGCAAGGATGCGGATTGGTGGCTGCCTGAACTCTACAAATTTGCTGAACGTTACGATGCTACGATACTTCGCACCGAAATTTCCCGCACCATCATCGATGTCAACCGCGACCCTTCCGGTGCATCGCTCTATCCCGGACAAGCCACAACCGCTCTGTGTCCTACCGAAACATTCGACGGTGAGGCGCTCTACCATGCCGGACAGGAACCCAGTGATACTGAAATTCTGCTGCGCCGCGCAAAATATTTTGACCCGTACCACGAGGCCCTGAGGGCTGAGATACTCCGCCTGCGTGGCCTGCATCACGCGATCGTAGTTTATGATTGCCATTCCATTCGCAGCGAGATTCCTCGGCTATTTGAGGGGTTACTGCCGAATTTTAATATTGGCAGCAACGATAATCAGTCGTGCGATCCAGTGATTACTGAAAAAATTGCTGCCATATGTGAGGCTGATATAAATTTCTCGTCTATCGTCAATGGCCGTTTCAAGGGTGGTTATATCACGCGCCATTATGGCAACCCAGCGAATGGTGTTAACGCGGTTCAGATGGAGCTTGCCTGCCGTGGGTATATGGCCGAGCCCGCCGCTCCCTCACCTGCTAATTGGCCAACGCCTCTCGATTCCAGCCCAGCCATCATACCAACGTTGAAATTAGTCATCGAAAGCCTCCTGCCATGAACCGTCTAGACAACGCCCGCATTATCCGTGCACCGCATGGCACACGGCTTTCAGCAAAATCCTGGCAAACTGAGGCACCGCTCAGAATGCTGATGAATAATCTCGACCCGATGGTGGCTGAACGGCCCGAGGAACTGGTGGTTTATGGCGGAATTGGACGCGCCGCCCGTGATTGGAATTCGTTCGACCGCATTGTTGAAACTTTGCGCCGGTTGGAAGGTGACCAAACCTTGCTTATTCAATCAGGCAAGCCGGTCGGCGTATTTCGCACCCATGAAAATGCGCCACGTGTTTTACTCGCAAATTCCAACCTAGTACCACACTGGGCCACTTGGCAGCATTTCAACGAACTCGACCGCAAAGGTTTGATGATGTACGGTCAGATGACCGCAGGTTCATGGATATACATCGGTACGCAGGGTATTGTGCAAGGCACGTACGAGACATTCGTAGAGATGGGCCGCCAGCATTATAATAACGATCTCTCGGGGCGGTGGATTCTAACCGCAGGGCTGGGTGGCATGGGTGGTGCGCAAACTTTGGCTGCCACTATGGCAGGTGCCAGTTGCCTGGCCGTAGAGTGCCAGGATAGCCGGATCGAGATGCGCCTTAAAACCCGTTATGTCGATGTAAGAGCCGAAACACTCGATGAAGCCCTCACCATTATAAATCACGCCGTCGCCACTAAAAAGCCTATCTCCGTAGCACTGCTAGGTAATATTGCGGAAATTCTCCCAGAGCTACTGCGCCGTGGTGTCCGCCCGGATGCCCTCACCGACCAAACCTCCGCACACGACCCTATAAACGGCTATCTGCCAAAGGGCTGGCGTGTTGCGGAGTGGATTGAGCGGCGCGCCAGCACTCCAAAAATTGTTGAAGCGGCTGCCCGCGCCACCATGGCCGAACATGTACGGCACATGCTAACATTCGCAAAAATGGGTGTTCCCACCTTTGATTACGGCAACAATATCCGGCAAGTTACCAAGGAACAGGGCGTTGAGAATGCCTTTGATTTTCCAGGCTTTGTACCAACCTATGTCCCCCGTCAGCACCTTTGAGACATAATTAGGATCTTGAATAACGGAGGATTTCTGGCTCATCGTAACGACGAAGGAGTGCAGATGAGCCAGAAAT
>NCFD01000094.1 GCA_002281005.1 Acidocella sp. 35-58-6
CAGCGCAGCTGAACGCGCCACCCGCGCCTGGCCGAACCGCAGCGCCTGCGTTGGCTCCGCCGGCATCTCGTCGCTATGGGCCACCATGTCGTCAGCGTCTTGTGTCACCGGCAATTTTCCTTGCGCCACCAGCGCTATTCCTCAAAAAACCACCCACCTAACCATAAGTTTGCCAGTTCAGCAAATATATGGCTCTTGACTTAAATGTAGCCTTGGCTACATTTAGCAGGCAAACCATGAACCACGAAAATTTCACCCGCGAGGATTATTTACGCGCCAAGGACCGCCAAAGGGTCCTGCAAAGCCGCGCCTCAAAAAGCTGGCTACGCCTGATCTGGCTGCTGGCCGGCCCCGGCGTGCTGGTGATGCTAGGCGAAAATGACGGCCCAAGCATGGTCTCCTACGCCACCACCGGCGCCACCTACGGCATCGGCTTTTTCATCCCCTTCATATTGCTCACCTTCATCATGGCCTTTGTGGTGCAGGAAATGACCGTGCGTCTGGGCGTTGCCACCCATCGCGGCCACGCTGAACTCATCTTCCAGCGCTTTGGCCCGTTCTGGGGCTATTTTGCGATGGCGGACCTGGTGTTCGGCAACCTGCTCACTTTGGTCACCGAATTCATCGCCATCCAGGCCGGCGGGCTGTATTTTGGCATCCCCAACTGGGTCTCGGTGCTCGGCGGCGTGCTGGTGGTGTTCATCTCAATGGCCTTGCGCCGCTACGCCACCTGGGAGCGCGTCGCCCTTACCCTCGCCGCTGGCAACATGCTGTTCATCCCCGCCGCCTTGCTGGCGCACCCCAACCCAGCCGCCATCGCGCACGCCATGGCCACATGGGGCCCGCTACCCGGCGGCATGGGCACCGCCTTCATCACCCTCATCCTCGCCAACATTGGCGCTACCGTCACCCCCTGGATGATCTTCTTCCAGCAGAGCGCCGTGGTCGATAAAGGCCTTACCCGCACCGACCTCGCCCAAGGCCGCATCGACACCGCCTTAGGCGCTGGCCTCGCGGCCCTCGCCGCCATCGCCACTTTGGTGGCCGCCGCACCTTTGTTTGCAGCGCATACCGATATCTCGCAGTTCGCCTCCGGTGCTGATTTCGCCAGCGCCTTAAAACCCCTCATCGGCAGTACGGGTGCGGCGCTATTTGCGCTCGGCATCATCGAAGCCGGGCTGGTCGCCGCCATGACCATCTCAACCTCATCCTCCTACGCTTTGGCTGAAGCACTTTCCGCCAAACACAGCTTCAACCTTGATTTCGCCTCCGGCTGGCTGTTCTACGGTGCGGCCATCGGCTCCACGTTATTCGCCGCCGCCGTCGTGCTCATCCCCGGCGCACCGCTGCTGGCCATGACCCTCACAGTCAACGTCATCGCCACCTTATTAATGGCACCGGCCTTGCTGCTATTATTGCTGCTGGTGAACGAC
The DNA here is from genome assembly GCA_002281005.1 of Acidocella sp. 35-58-6. Classification (GTDB taxonomy): domain Bacteria; phylum Pseudomonadota; class Alphaproteobacteria; order Acetobacterales; family Acetobacteraceae; genus Acidocella. The sequence goes on from NCFD01000094.1 coordinate 1,434, forward strand.
CGCGCCATCATGGCCGGGCTGCATAACGGTTGGCGGGCCAATCTTGCAGGCGGGGCCATCGTCGTATTCATTTGCATCGCGGGCACGCTGTATGGCGTCATCACCGTGTTTCCGCATCTGGTGGGCGCATGAGCCGGCGTCACCCCAGTGATGAAGAGCTTGCCGGGCTGCTGGAACAAGCCCAACTCGCCAGCGCCAAAGCCCGCCCGCTACCCAGGCGGCACCTCGGCCCGGCCATGCTCACCATCCTCATCGCATTGCGGGTTTACGTCATCCTCGCCATCCCGGTGGTCGCCTACGCCTTCATCCACGCCCTCGCGCTGGGCGCAAAATAAGCCTCAGCCACCGCTTAACTTCGGTATTGCCGGAACGGCCATATGGTAATGCGGCAACTGCATATCGGGGAACGCCGCGTGCACCACCAACAACACCAACAGCACAACAATCAAAAATGCCAGCACCCCGCCCAGTAGCCTGAACGCCGCCACCACCAGCGCAACCGCCACCAGCACCAGCACCACCACCTGCAAGCGCGGTGGAATTCCGGCTGACACCATCAGCCCCATCAGCAGCGCATCGACAAACCCGATCACCTGCATGACCAGCCCGGCCAAAAACAGCAACGCCGACATCACTAAATTTATTGCACTATTCACCAGCATATCCCCCTACATCACAGCAGGATATGGGCACGCGCCACCGCCGGTGCGAGATCTCACAAAAGCTTAATCACAGCACCTCAATGCACCGCAAACATTCCCGGCAGCACTAATTGCACCGAGAGCAGCGTGAACAATGTCAGCACCACCATCGCAAACACCAACCCTAGCCACCGGAATGCAATGTAAATTGAAACCAGCGACACCACTGACAACAGCAATATTTGAAAATTCGGCTGCAAACCTGCCGATGTCAGAAAATCGCCAACAGCCGAATTTACCGCCGAAACGGTGGCCGCCAGCAACCCCAATAAAAACGTCAATATCCCAACCATGACCTCAGTTGCTTCAGACATTGTTTCGCCCCCGCACGATCTGCCATTTATACATGGCAAAACCGGCGATAGCGCGTTCTCAATAAACTTTAATACCTCGGTAGGCTTCCGGAATATATAATCAAACCGGCCAAGCGGAAACCCCGTGCTCAGGCTCCCGCCAAGGTCAGCCCTTCTACCCTTATGGTCGGTGCGTCAGTTCCACGTTTGAATTCCAAATCATTCGCCGGCCGTAAATTCGCAAACATCGCCAAAGCATGACCAGCGATGGTGAATTCCGCCACCGGCTCTGCAACCCTACCGTGCCTGATCATGAAGCCCGAGGCGCCGCGCGAATAATCGCCGGTAATGCCATTCACGCCACCACCCATCAGTTCGGTCACCAGCAAGCCTTCCGCGATATCGGCCATCAACTCATCCGGGCTCATCGTTCCGGGTGCCATATATAAATTCGACACTGACGGCCCCGGCGGCCCCCCGGTGCCGCGCGATGCATGGCCAGTGCTTTTCAAACCTAGCTGACGAGCACTACGGGTATCCAAAATCCAGCTAGTCAGCACACCATTTTCAATCAACGCACGCTTCTCGCCACGCTGACCCTCGCCATCAAACATCCGGCTCCTGAACCCGCGCACCCGGAACGGATCGTCATAAATAAATATATCATCGCCAAAAATCTTCTCCCCCATTTTCTCCTTCAAAAATGAGGTTTTTCGCGCAATCGATGCGCCATTGATGGCGGACGCCAAAGCCGACACCAGCCCACCCGAAACTCTGGGATGAAACAACACCGGCAGTTGCGCGGTTTTGGGCCGCACAGGATTCAACCGTGCCAGCGCCTGTGCTGCCGCCTTCGCGCCAATCTTCGCCGGGTCGCCCAAATCAGCCGCATGCACCGCCGAGCTATAATCATAATCGCGCTGCATGCCCGTACCGGACCCCGCAATCGCGGTGGCTGAAAGACTATGGCTGGAACGGGTATAATGCCCGATGAACCCGAGCGACGTCGCCAGCACCACCGAGCTTTGGCTCCACCCGGCTGACCCACCTTCGGAATTGGTAATCCCCGGCACCGCCATCGCGGCATCCTCAGCCGCCGCCGCGCGCGCGATCAGCGCCTCCATCGAGGGCTCAACCGGATCATTCATATCCAAAGCGGAATCATCCAAAGCGGGTGGCGCTTCCGGGATTGCCGAAAACTCATCCTCCGGCACCACCTTCGCCATCGCCACCGCCTGTCCGGCCAGCCGCGCAAACGCCGCCGGATCAATCGAGCTGGCTGACACAATGGCTGACTGCTTGCCCACAAACACCCGTAAGCCCAACTCGCGTGATTCCGCCCGCTCGGTCTCCTCGGTTTTGCCCAGCCGCCGCTGCACCCCCACCGAAATGCCACTCACCAGCACCATATCAGCGCTATCAGCCCCCGCCGCCTTCGCCGCCTTCAACAAATCCTGCGCGTGGTTCAGCAAGTCGCTCATGCTGCAAGCCTATCGATAATGTTGCCAAGGCGTGGCACCTGCCCAATCGGCCCAATTGCCGCCACCGTTGGCCGGCTCGCAAAAATCTTCCCCGCCACCTTACGAATCTCAGCCTCGGTCACCGCCTCGATCTTCGCCACGGTCTCAGCCGCCGGAATCACCCGCCCGAAAATCTGCCACTGCCGCGCCAATTGCTCGCAACGGCTGCCGGTTGATTCCAGCGACATTAACAGCCCCGCCTTCAACTGCGCCCGCGCCCGGTTCAACTCCGCCGCCGTCACATCCAATTGCACCTTAGCCAGTTCCTCCAGCGTCACCGGCATCAACTCCGCCGCTTCGCTCTCACCGGTGCCGGCATAAATCCCGAACAGCCCACCATCATTGGCCGGCGCTGTAAAACTATAAATCGAATAAACCAGCCCGCGCTTCTCGCGGATTTCCTGAAACAGCCTGGATGACATGCCCCCACCCAGCAACGTGGAGAGCAGCATCGACGGATAATAGTCCGGCTCACCATATCCGGGTGCTGAGAATCCCAGCACAATATGCGCCTGATCCAAATCGCGCTCCTCGCGGTATTCGCCACCCGTGTAATCCGACGGCATCGGGCTTTCCGCCACCGCGTGCGGCAGGTCGGCAAAATGTTGCGCCACCAAATCAACCACCTGGTTGTGCTCCAGCTTCCCGCACGCCGCGATCACCATATTCTCCGGCGTATAATGCTGGCGCATGAAACCCGGCAGCGCATCGCGCTTCAGCCCACGAATAATCGCCTCGGTCCCCAGCACCGGCCGTCCCATCGGCTGGCTCGGGTACGCTGCCGACTGAAAATGGTCGAACACGATATCATCGGGCGTATCATTGGCCTGGCCGATTTCCTGCAAAATCACCCCGCGCTCGCGCTCCAATTCTTCCGGCTCAAAGCTCGAATGACACAGAATATCACCGATAATGTCCACGCCGAGGGCTAAATCCTCCTTCAGCATCTTCACGTAATAAGCCGTCTGCTCGCGCGAGGTGTAAGCATTGATATGCCCCCCCACATTCTCCACCGCCTCGGCAATCTCTAAAGCCGAGCGTGAGGCCGTGCCCTTGAACGCCATGTGCTCGAGAAAATGCGCCACGCCATTTTCCGCGGCGGTCTCATGGCGCGTTCCCGCCCCCACATAAGCCCCAAACGACACCGTCTCCACCCGCTCCATCCGCTCGGTCAAAATCGTCAGGCCCGAGGGCAGCGTGGTGATGGAATAAGTCTCAGTCATATTGCGTTCCTATGTGCAAAAGCCCTCACCAGCCCCTCGATATGGGCCAGATCATTCGGTGCACGGGTAAATGTCTCGTCTCTCTCATATAGGTCGGCCAGGCGCGGTGGTAGGGCTGGCCTGAAACCAACCGCCTTTTCAATCGCATCAGGGAACTTCGCCGGGTGCGCGGTCGCCGCCACAATCACCGGCAGCCCCACCGGCGCACATTCGCGCACCGCCGCCAAACCCACCGCCGTATGCGGGTCCGCCAAATACCCACTCTCCCGATAAGTCCGGGCAATCTCCGCCAGCGTGCCGGGGTCATCCAGGGTAAAGCCCACAAACTCGCGCTTCACCGCCCGCCACGCCGCCTCCGGCACCGCCATTTTTCCGGAAACCCTGAAATCCGCCATAATCGCGGCGGTTTCCTCAGCATTGCTGCCCACAAACGCATACAACAGCCGCTCAAAGTTGGAGGACACCCCAATATCCATCGAGGGCGAATAACTCTCCGCCACCGTCCGCACGCTCATGTCGTTGGCATTCAAAAACCGCGTCAGAATATCATTGCGGTTGCTCGCCACGATGAACTTGGCAATCGGCAGCCCCATCTGCTTGGCCACCCAGGCCGCCAGCACATTGCCAAAATTGCCGGTCGGCACGCACACCGCCACCTC
>NCFD01000095.1 GCA_002281005.1 Acidocella sp. 35-58-6
ACCGTAAACTTTCGGATAAGCGCACCTTCCCGGCGATTGATATTACCAAGTCTGGTACCCGTAAGGAGGAGTTGCTGGTTGATAAGGCCACACTTTCCAAGATGTGGGTGCTGAGGCGGATATTGAACCCGATGGGGACCACCGATGCGATGGAATTTTTGTTGGATAAGCTGAAATACAGCAAAACCAACAATGACTTTTTTGAAGCGATGAATACTTGAGTGAAAGTCGTGGATGCCGGCCTTCGCCGGCATGACGGTTATTAAGGTTTTAATAGAGGGTTATGATATGCCGGATGTGAACGTGGCGACTGAAGATTACAAGGTTAAGGATATTTCTCTGGCGGCTTGGGGCCGTAAGGAAATTGAGATGGCTCAGGATGAAATGCCGGGGCTGATGGCGCTGCGCGAGGAATTCGGCAAGGAGCAGATTTTGAAGGGGGCCCGCATTGTGGGCTCCTTGCATATGACGATTCAAACCGCCGTGCTGATGGAAACATTGGTGGCGCTGGGGGCCACGGTGCGTTGGTCGTCGTGCAATATTTTCTCAACGCAAGACCATGCGGCAGCGGCGATGGCGGCGGCGGGGATTCCGGTGTTTGCCTGGAAGGGCATGAGCGAGGAAGAATTTTGGTGGTGCATTGAGCAGACCTTGCGCGGGCCGGATGGCTGGACGCCGAATATGATTTTGGATGACGGCGGCGACGTGACCAAGCTGATGCATGATAAATATCCCGAAATGTTGAAGGATATTAAGGGGATTTCGGAAGAAACCACCACCGGCGTGCATCGTTTGTGGGAAATGGCGAAAGCGGGAACGCTGTCGGTTCCGGCGATTAACGTAAATGATTCGGTCACGAAATCGAAGTTTGATAATTTGTATGGCTGTCGTGAGAGCCTGGTGGACGGCATCCGCCGTGGCACTGACGTAATGATGTCGGGCAAGGTTGCTGTGGTCGCAGGCTTTGGCGATGTGGGCAAAGGTTCGGCGGCTTCACTGCGTAATGCTGGCTGCCGGGTGATGGTGACTGAAATTGATCCGATCTGCGCGTTGCAGGCGGCGATGGAAGGTTACGAGGTGGTGACGATGGATGATGCCGCCCCGCGTGGCGATATTTTTGTGACCGCCACCGGCAATGTTGATGTGATTACCATTGACCATATGCGGGCGATGAAGAACCGCGCGATTGTGTGCAACATTGGGCATTTTGATTCTGAGATTCAGATCGAGGCTCTGCGCAACAACAAGTGGAACAATATCAAGCCGCAGGTGGATGAGGTTGAGTTTGCTGATGGCAAGAAGCTGATCGTGCTCTCGGAAGGCCGGTTGGTGAATTTGGGTAATGCGACCGGGCATCCGAGCTTTGTGATGAGTGCGAGCTTTACCAACCAGGTGTTGGCGCAGATTGAACTCTGGACGGCGCCGCCGGGCAAATATGAGAACAAGGTGTATGTGTTGCCGCGGCATTTGGATGAAAAAGTGGCGGCCTTGCATTTGTCGAAAGTGGGGGCGAAGCTGACGCCGCTGACCAAGAAGCAAGCGGATTATCTGGGACTCGCGCAGTCGGGTCCGTTCAAGCATGATTTATATCGTTATTGATGCAAGCGACTGGTAACGTGCTTGCCGTGCTGGGGCTTAGTGCCCTGGCCGGAGGCATGTTATTTTTTGGCGCGGTGATGGCGCCGCTGATTTTTGCGACCTTACCGCCGGATGCGGCCGGGATCATGATCCGGGCGGCGTTTCCGCGTTATTATGGGTTCATGGTGGTGAGTGCCACGTTGGCCGCTGTTGGGTTTGGTTTGCGCGGACAGGCGGCGGCGGTGGTGTTGCTGGCTTTTGTGGTGCTGGCAACATTGTTTGCGTGGCTTTGGCTAATTCCGTATTTGAACGCGCTGCGTGAGGCTGGGAATATGGCGGCGTTTCAACGCGGGCATCGGCTCTCAACCTGGTTGAATGGGGTGGAGTTGCTGGCGGCGCTATGGCTGCTGGTGAAAACCGCGCTGCTGATAGGTTCGCGTTAGCGGCGTCTCGTCCACCAACTGCCAATGTTTGGCAAGTTCAACTTCGATATTTGGAATGGCGGCTTTACTCTCATTGTCGAGAGTGAGGGTGGCCAAAGTGATGCGTGGTTCGGCAGATAAATCCGGCAAGATGGCATCGTGAATTAAAATAATGCGCTGGTTGGGCTGGGCGGCTTCAATGAAGGGGCCGGGGATACCCACGCTGTCGTTGCCGATGGGCAATAAAATTAAAATATCAGCAGGCGATTGCGCGGCGGCGGCGGCTTGCGGCTGCGCGGTGCTGGGGGCGAGAGCCAGACCGATGATGGCGAGGGATTGTGTGAAGACCAGCGTGTTTCGTAACATGGCTGGTTTTATTTGGGCGCAGAGTAAACCAACGAAGGGAAGCCCGAAGGCGCAGTAGCGGATTTCGATGGGGGTGTTGTTGAAGATGATACCAAGGGCGAGCAGGCCGAGCGGCGTGGCGGCGGCGGTGATGGCGAGGGTGGCGGTGGTAGCGCTGCGTTGTTTGAAAATGGCGATGACGCAACTGATGCATAGGATGGCGAGCGCGAGGATGACCAGCGGTGCGAAATGTCCGGCGTAGAGCGGCAGGCCGCCAAACAAAGCGGCGGCTTGGTCCTTTGCTAATAGCTTAAGCGCATGGATGAGGTGGAACGGGGTGAATTGGCCGGTGCGGGAAGTGCGCTGCGCGAGGAAAAAATACAAATCGGCGGGAAGAAAGATCGCGATGCCGAGGGTGGTGGTGAGCACGGAGGTGAGCAGGTTCGCGCTTTCGCGGGAATGACGGGTGGTATGGGTGATGAGGTGGCTGGCTAATAGGCCAAGCGGCGTGAAGATAGCGAGGTCGTTGGTAAAGCTGGCGGCACCGAAGGCGAGACCGGCGGCGAAGGTGAGGCGGTTCCTGCTTGTGCGGCAATGGCGGACGTATAAGGCGACGCCTAAAAGATTGAAAAATTGCGCGAGGGCGAAGCCGCGCGCGGTGATGCTGGTGTAGGCGAAGCCATAGGCCAGCACCGTGATGAGGATGGTGGGGATGACGGGGATTTTCATCAGGCGGGCGATGCTGGCCAGGGTGGCGAGGCCCGCCAGCGAGATGATCACCGAGAGGAGGCGGGCCGCGAACCAACTGGGGCTGGTGAGGTGCCGCCATTCATTGAGCAGCCAAAAATAGAGCGGCGGATGCACGTCGCCGGTCCGTAAAGCCGTGGCGATTTGGGAGACACTGGGATAGCCGGAAAACAGGCCGCGCACTTCGGCTGGTGTGAAAATGCCAGCCGGCCAGGGCGGCCGGGCGTGGGCGGTGGTGAGGAAGATGGAATAGGCTTCGTCGTACTCAGGAGGCCGGAGATAGGCAATAATGATCAGACTGGCAGCAGCGAAGACGAAGGTGGCAGCTAAGCGCATACAACCGAAGGTAGTGTATGCTTAGCGGGGAAGGCAAGGAGGAAGATCCTCACCCTCGTGAGGATGACGCAAGCGCAGGTTTTGTCGCAGCGTGGGTTAACCCAGCAGGCGGCCTATGACGCGGGCGGTGTAGTCCACCACTGGGATGATTTTGCCGTAATTGATGCGGGTGGGGCCGATGACGCCGATGGCGCCGACGATGCGGTCCTGTGCGTTGCGGGCCGGGGCAACGACCATGGAAACGCCGGCGGCGCCAAACAGGCCAGATTCCGCGCCGATGAAGATGCGCACGCCGTCGGAGGTTTCGGCGAGGTCCAGTAGTTTCAGCATGGTTTCCTCGGTTTCCAGGCGCTCGAATAAGGCCTGGATGGCGCCAAGTTTTTCAAGCTGGTCAACATCGGCGAGCAAGCGGCCCTGGCCGCGTAATATCAGCGAGCCCGCCCTGCCCTCGCTGCTCCAGGTGGCGAGGCCGGAATTGATGACATTGTTGGTGAGGTCATCGAGCGCGGTGCGGTCGGCGTTGATATCGGCGGTGACATGGCTGCGCAGTTCCGCCAGGGAAAGCCCGGAGAGTTGGGCATTCAGATAGTTGCTGGCCTGTTGCAGGGCTGAGGGCGGCAGGCCGGGCGGGGTATCAATGATGCGGTTTTCCACCTGGCCATCGGCTGAGACCAGCACCACCAAGGCGCGGCCGGGGGAGAGTGGTACGAATTCGATGTGCTTCACCGGGCCATCGCCTTTAGGGGCCAGCACCAGCCCTGCGGCCGAGGAGAGGCCCGAGAGCATGGTGCTGGCCTGCGCCAGCGTGTCCTGCAGGGAGCGGCCTGATTGCGCGAGGGCGGCGTTGATGGTGCCGCGTTCATCTTCCGATAATTCACCAAATTGAAGCAGACCATCAACGAACAGGCGCAAGCCACGGTCAGTTGGTAAACGCCCGGCGGAGGTGTGGGGCGAGAATAATAACCCGGCGTCAGTGAGGTCCGCCATTACGTTGCGGATGGTGGCGGGCGAGAGGTTTAACGGGAGCAAGCGAGAGAGTGTGCGGCTGCCGACCGGTTCACCGGTTTCGACATATTGTTCAACAATTTCGCGCAACACCGCGGCTGAACGCACATCAAGGCCCGGTGGCAGACGGGGCGGGGATTTCGGTGGCTGGTGTGTCCTATGGTCCATGGGCTTAGCCTCGTCTAATAGCACGGCATTGAGAGAATTTACAGGAGAGAGACATGCGGCCTTCAGGACGGAATTTTGACCAGCTACGCAGCGTTAGCATCACCACCGGGTTTTCGCATCATGCCGAGGGGTCGGCATTGATCAAGATGGGCGGGACGGAAGTGCTGTGCACTGCCAGCGTGGAGGGCAAGGTGCCGGGGTTTATGCGCGGCCAGGGTGAAGGCTGGGTGACAGCGGAATACGGCATGCTGCCGCGTGCTACCCATACGCGTGGTGACCGCGAAGCCGCGCGTGGCAAACAATCAGGCCGCACGCAGGAGATTCAGCGATTGATCGGGCGCTCGTTGCGGGCCGTGGTGGACCGTAAATTGCTGGGCGAGATGACCATCACGCTGGATTGCGATGTGCTGAACGCCGATGGTGGCACGCGTTGTGCCTCGATCACCGGGGCGTATGTGGCGCTGGTTTTGGCGGTGCGCAAATTGCAGGCGAATAATGTGCTGAAGGCCAACCCAATTGTGGGGCAGGTCTCGGCGATTTCCTGTGGCATTTATAACGGCGTGCCGGTGCTGGATTTGGATTACGCTGAGGATTCTGCCGCGGATGCCGATGCGAATTTTATTTTAACCGGCGGCGGCGGGATTATTGAGATTCAGGCGACGGCGGAAAAGGCGACGTTTGATGACGCGGCGTTTGCCAATTTGATGGCGCTGGCGCGCAAGGGCACCGCTGAGCTGTTTGCGGCTCAGGATGCGATTTTGAAAGGTTGAGTAATATGCAGCGCATTCTGGTGGCAACTCATAATAAAGGGAAGCTGGCGGAGTTCGCTGGTTTGCTGGGGCCGCTGGGGTGTGCGGTGGTCTCAGCGGGGGAGATGGGGCTGGCGGCGCCGGAGGAAACCGGGGCCAGTTTTGCGGAGAATGCGAAGCTCAAGGCACGCGCTGCGGCTTTGGCTTCGGGGCTGCCGGCGCTGGCAGATGATTCCGGGCTGTGTGTGACAGCACTTGGTGGTGCGCCGGGGATTTATTCGGCGCGGTTTGCGGATGGAGATTATGCTGCGGCGTTCGCAAGAATTATCGCGGCCTGTGCTGCTAAGGACGAGTGGCGGGCGCGGTTTGTGTGTGCGTTGTGTTACGCGCAGCCCAACGGCGAAACCGCGACCTATATCGGCCAGGCGGACGGCGTGATTGC
>NCFD01000096.1 GCA_002281005.1 Acidocella sp. 35-58-6
CCATCCTGCAATTCAATTTCAACCACGCCGGTCCCCACAATCGGGTGGGCGAACTGGCTGATCTGATACCCATTCGGCAAATCCGCATAAAAATAATTCTTGCGGTCAAACCGGCTCATCAAATTGATCTGCGCCTGCAAGCCCAACCCGGTGCGCACCGCCTGCGCCACGCACTCCTGGTTAATCACCGGCAGCATGCCCGGAAACCCAGCATCGACGAAACTCACATGCGCATTCGGCGCTCCGCCATAGGTGGCGGAAGCCCCTGAGAATAACTTAGATTCTGAAATCACCTGCGCATGAATTTCTAAGCCCACCACAATTTCCCAAGCGCCGGTTGAGCCTTCCAACATATAGCCCATTAATTTGCTCCCGCCATCAGCGTGGGTTTGGCGCTGAAACCAGCCGCGCGTTCAATCGCCGCTGACACCGCCAGAACCGTTTCTTCATCAAAATGCTTACCGATAATCTGCAACCCCAATGGCAATCCTTCCGCCGACAAGCCGGCGGGCACACTCATGGCGGGTACACCGGCTAGAGACGCAGGCACGGTGAATACGTCGTTCAGATACATCGTCACCGGGTCATCCATTTTCTCGCCAATCCCAAATGCCGCCGAAGGCGCGGTAGGGGTGAGAATCGCATCCACCTTGTCAAATGCCAAGGTAAAATCACGAAGCATGAGTGCGCGAATTTTCTGTGCCTTCAAATAATATGCATCATAATAGCCGTGTGAGAGCACATAGGTGCCGATCATAATCCGCCGCTTCACCTCAGCGCCAAAACCGGCGGCGCGAGTGCGCTCATACATATCAATCAGGTCTTCACCATCGACACGCTTGCCAAACCGCACGCCATCATAACGGGCGAGGTTCGAGGAAGCCTCCGCAGGGGCCACGATGTAATAAACCGGCAGACCATATTTGGTGTGGGGCAGGGAGATGTCGATAATTTCAGCGCCCTGATCCTTCAACCAGGCAACACCCTTCTCCCACAAAGTGGCAATTTCAGCGCTCATGCCCTCCACGCGGTATTCCGCCGGAATTCCAATCCGCAGACCCTTCACGCTGCGTGCCGTGGCGGCGCGGAAATCCGGCACCAGACGCTCGGCACTGGTGCTGTCCCTGGCATCGAAGCCGGACATCCCGCTCAGCATAATCGCGCAATCTTCCACCGTCCGCGCCATCGGCCCGGCTTGGTCGAGCGAGGAGGCAAACGCGATAATCCCGTAGCGCGAGCAACGGCCATAAGTCGGCTTAATTCCCGCCAAACCGGTGAACGAGGCTGGCTGACGAATTGACCCACCGGTATCCGTGCCCGTCGCCCCCAACGCCATGCGCGCCGCCACCGCCGCGGCCGAGCCACCGGAAGACCCGCCCGGTACTAATTTGGCATCCGAACGATGGCGCTTCCAAGGATTCTCCACCGGGCCGTAGCCCGAGGTGATGTTAGACGACCCCATGGCAAATTCATCCAAATTCGCCTTGCCCAGGCAAACCGCTCCGGCAGCCTTCAATTGCGCCGTCACGGTGCTTTCATAAGGCGGAATGAACGGCTCCAGAATTTTGCTCGCCGCCGTGGTGCGCACGCCCTCGGTGCAGAATAAATCCTTGATCGCCAGCGGAATCCCAGTCAGCGGCCCAGCCTTACCTGCTGCAATCAAGGCATCAGCGGCTTTGGCTTGCGCAAGTGCCAGTTCCGGCGTGGTGGTAATGAAGGCATTCAGCCGTGGGTTCAGCGCCGCGATGGCGACATTATGGGCTGTTGTCAGTTCAACAGCAGAAATTTCCTTGGCAGCCAGCTTCGCGCCGGCTTGCGCAATCGTCAGATCGGTCAGGCTCATTCGACAACTTTCGGTACAGCAAAAAATTCGCCGGCGCGGTCGGGCGCATTGGCAAGGATTTTCTCAGGCATCTCGCCATCGTTGCAAATATCAGGGCGCAGCCGCATGGCCATTTGCGCCCCGCCCGAAAGCGGCTCAATTCCGGTCACGTCAACCTCGTTCAACTGGTCAACATAGCCCAAAATAGCGTTCAATTCGGTCTGCAGCGTGGCTATTTCGGCCTCATCCACGCGAATTCTGGCCAGTTTCGCAATACGGCGAACCGTGGCGGTATCAAGCGACATTCATAAAATCCTTGGGGTTGCGAGCAAACGGGACCATAAACACTGGTATGGCCCTCTTCAACCTCATGCAACTCCACGCGGCAATGCCCCCCGGCGCAAGGCTGATTGGCCTGGACCCTGGGTCCAAGCGCATCGGCGTGGCGCTCTCCGACGTCAACCGGCAGATCGCCAGCCCTTATTCCACCATCGTGCGGGCCAAGCTCAAGCACAACGCCGCCGAAATCCGCGCCATTGCGGACGAGGAAGGGGCGGCGGGGCTGGTGATTGGGCTGCCTTTGGGAATCGACGGCGATTTAGTGCCGGCTGCTCAGGCGGCGCGGGACTGGGCGCACGCGCTCTCAGCCGCTACCGGCTTACCCGCCGCCATGATCGATGAAAGCCTGACAACCTCAGAGGTTCAGGCGTTGCTTATCAATGCTGACATGACCCGGGCGCGGCGCGCAGCGATGGTCGATAAACTTGCCGCCGCGCAAATCCTGCAAATGGCGCTGGATGCGGTAAAATCCACCGCACCCAGTTAGCGCTCACTATTTCTTCAGAATATCCCGGGCAGCATCTTTGATAGTTCCTACAGCATTCTGCACGGTACCAGTGGCTTTCTCTGCTTTGCCCTCGGCTTGCAAATTAACATCGCCGGTGGCCTTACCGACAGCATCTTTCACAGTGCCCGTGACTTTTTTCACGGTGCCTTCAATCCGATCTTTATCCATCGTTTCTCTCCTCGAATTTACGGGTGTGGTGACGTCGGCGCGTTGGCGTTGGCGCTGTTGGTTAGTGCATGCCCACCCTGTGACACATCTTCGCCAACACCGGCTGTGGTGTGGCAAGCGCTGAGAATTGGTGCCACCATCAGCAGAGCCGCCAACGTCATCGCAATCTGAGTTTTTTTCATCTTTTCTCTCCTTGTTTCGTTTTTTGTATTTCGGAGAGTGCAACGTTTAATTCAACGCAAATTCTGCAACGTGGCCGATTGTTCAGGCTTTGCCCATAAACGAGGCTGGTCTATGCCGCAATTTTGATTTGCGTGAGGCCAAATTCACGCGCCAGCAATGTATAGGAATTCTGACGCGCCGTTGGCTCATAGGCTGTGGTGGTAATGGCCAGTTCAGCAATGCCGGTTTGCGCTACCAACTCGCGCAGCCGTGCCGCCACATCTGCCGCCGTGCCTGAAAAAGCCCGCTCCTTCACCTGCGCCATTTGCTGGCGCTCGGTCTCTGAAACCTCCCAGGCGGCGGCCTCCTCAGGTGAGGGCAGAGCGATATAGTGCCCCTTATCGCGCATCAGCCGGGCAATGGCGCGCGAGCGATAATAATAATCCGCCTCCGCCTCGGTCTCACCAGCAAACGCCCATACGGTCAGCGCCGCGTGGGGGGCTGCCAGAGTTTCCGAAGGCCGGAAGGTCTCGCGGTAAATATCCAGCGCCTGCTCAGCCCCCACGCCGTCATTGAAAAAATACGCGTAGCAATAGGGCAGCCCAAAAAACGCCGCCACCTGCGCCCCGTAATTGGAGCTTCCCAGTATCCATAGTTCCGGGGCAAACGGCCCGCGCGGTTCAGCGTGCACACTGCGAAACGGATGCCCTTCCACCAGCGGCTGACCCGCACTCCAGGCCTGTAAATCGCGCACCATGCTGGGGAATGCATCAGCCGCCGCGGCAGCATTCGGGTTCAACGCCAGTGCGGTGCGGCCATCCGAGCCAGGTGCCCGGCCCACGCCCAAATCAATCCGGCCCGGGGCAATGGCCTCCAGCACCCTGAATTGTTCTGCCACCTTCAGCGCCGAATAATGCGGCAGCATCACCCCCGCACTACCCACCCGAATGGTATGGGTGGTCGCGGCAATCGCCGCCATCAATATCTCCGGGGCCGAACCCGCCACGGCACCCGAGCTATGATGCTCGGAGACCCAATAGCGGGAATACCCCAGGCTCTCGCAGTGCCGCGCCAGCGCTATGCTTTCACGAATCGAGACATCAGCGGAAATACCGGAACGGATCGGGGATTGGTCGAGGATCGAGAGTTTCATCCGCCAAATGTAGGCAAGCAAGGCGCCAATTAGAAGCTGCGCGAACGCAAAGTCATAATTTTCTCATCCGCCACCCAGGCAACCTTGGTGGCGGCATCTCCCATAAAACACCGGGCCCGCTGTGGGCCGTGCGCCGTGATTAGCCGCACATGAATCTGCCGGTAGCGCACTGATTCATAATTTTGCAGCCTTACCAGCATATCGGCATTCACCCGCATGATCACGCCATGCACCGCCTCACCGGGCTCACGCCGCAATGTGGGGTAGCGCGCCCCGCGCAGCAAAACCCGCCGGTAGCCATGCAGCACTGCTGATACCGGCGTCGCCTTTACCGGCTTGCCGGCACAGCGCCCCAACCCGGCAGGGTCTGCCAGGGTCCCGTAGAGGAAGATTTTCATTCGAAGATTTTCGTAAAATTGCGCTGCAAAGCCTCATCCACCTCAGCCATGGTCACATTCACGCCCAGTGCCGCCAGGCTGGTCACCCCATGCTCGCGAATGCCGCAGGGCACAATGCCAGAAAAATGCTCCAAGTCGGGATTCACGTTCAACGCCAGCCCATGCCAGCTCACCCAGCGGCTGACCCGCACCCCGATCGCGCCGATTTTTTCCTCTATCCCGTCCCGGGCAATCCATATCCCCACGCGCCCCTCACGGATTTCCCCTTGTACGCCAAAATCCGCCAGTGTTGCGATCATCCAGGCTTCCAGCCCCCGCACAAACGCCCGCACATCGCGGGCTGGAATACTGCCATGGGCACGCTTTAAATCCAGCATCACATAGGCCACCCGCTGGCCCGGCCCATGATACGTCCATTGCCCGCCGCGCCCCGCCGCATAGGTGGGAAACCGGCTGGAGTCCTGCAAATCCGCCGCATTCGCGGAGGTCCCGGCGGTATAAAGCGGCGGATGCTCCACCAGCCAGATTGTCTCGTCCAAAGTGCCGTCATGAACACCCGAAATCTGGCTCTGCATGGCCGAAACCGCCGCCTCATAGGGGGTCAGACCCGATTTGATGTCCCATGTCACGGCCGTGGTTGCCGGGCTTTTCAGCATGGTCTATAGCCAGCCCGCGCGGCGCGATGGCCCGCGTGTTCGTGCGATGCGGTCGTGGCGAAATGGTAGACGCGCAAGCTTGAGGTGCTTGTGGGGGAAACCCCTTGGAAGTTCGAGTCTTCTCGACCGCACCACGCCCGATCATTCGGGACTCCCCGTAAAAAATTCATACCTGCCACCGGTTGTCTCACACACCGGCTTGGCGCATGAAAAGACCAATTGAGCGGGTAAAGAGGGAGAGACATCATGGATGAAGACTTACGCAAAGCAGCGCTTGATTACCATCGCTTTCCCCGCCCCGGCAAACTGGCCATCACCGCCACCAAGCGGATGGAAACCTCCCGTGACCTCGCGTTAGCTTACTCCCCCGGCGTGGCCGCCGCCTGCGATGCGATTGTAGCCGATCCTGATTCTTCCTTTGATTACACCTCCCGCGCCAATCTGGTGGGCGTTATCACCAATGGCACGGCGGTATTGGGGCTGGGCAATATCGGTGCGTTGGCTGGTAAACCGGTGATGGAAGGTAAAGCCGTATTATTCAAAAAATTCGCCGGG
>NCFD01000097.1 GCA_002281005.1 Acidocella sp. 35-58-6
TTACTCTCGACAAAATGTTTTCGTCCCGCCAGCGTGCCGGCCAGCGTACCCTGCCTTGCGTCAAGGTCCATCGCGCCAACGCGGTAACCTTCGCGCAATAACCCAACAATAATATGGATGGCCGTGGTGGACTTACCCGAACCCCCCTTCTCATTGCCAAGCACAACGACGGTCGGCTTGGTTTCAGCGGTGATGGTCGCCATGCACAGAACTCCGACTCGGGTTTTGCTTGAGTTTAACCGATGCCGCGTAACCCCGGGAGGATAATTATTTACCCGTGAGAATCCGGTCCACCAGCTCACGCACCGTTGGGATGAAACCATTTGAGTAATAGGGGTCTGAGCCAAAACGATAGGCGTTATGGCCCGCGAACATCAGATTATTTTCCAACGCCCCCTCATCATGGGGGTCAGCATGGGCAATATCCTGAAGGGTTTTTTGAATGCAGAAGCTGCGCGGATCGGCTTTTTTACCGTTATCGTAATCCGGGCCCTCCTGCGACCAGTTTGAAAACCGGCATTGGCTCAAGCAACCCATGCAGTTAACCTGGTCACGATGAATTTCCTCGGCTTTCGCGGGCTCCACAAAAATCAGCGTGGAGTCGGGCGTGCGCAGGGCTTCAACAAACCCTGCATCTTCCCAATCCTTCACCCGCGCGTAATCCGGAGCGGTGAGATAAACCGCGCGCTTGCGGGCCCCTACACCATATTCAACCAGATGTTCGCCCACCGGTTCCGTGGTGAAGGCCACCTGACGCTCAGAGCGGCCACGTAGTTCCTGGATGAAATTATTATTCACGGCCGAGGAGTAAAAACCGGTTGGCGAAAATTTATTGAGGAATACGTCACCAGGCTTCAGCTTTAGCAAACGCTGCTTCCAGCCATCACTGATCGGGCTTTCCTTGGTCAATAAGGGCCGAGTGCCGAACTGAAAGGCAATTGGCCCCAGTTCAGGGTTGTCGATCCAGTTTTCCCATTCTTCCAACGCCCAGACGCCGCCAGCCATGATAATTGGGGTCTCGCCCAGGCCAAACTCGCGCATGATTTTGCGCAAAGCCAGCACGCGGGGGTAGGGATCTTCGGGTTTTTGCGGGTTCTCGCTGTTGGAGAGACCATTATGGCCACCTGCCAGCCATGGGTCTTCATAAACCACGCCCCCCATCAGGTCAGCGACCTTAGAGTAAGCCCTCTTCCACAAAGCTGAAAAAGCCCGGCCCGACGAAACAATGGGGTAATAATGCACGTTGAATTTAGCGGCGATCTCGGAGAGGCGGTACGGCATACCGGCGCCGCAGGTAATGCCATTCACGATACCCTTGGTGCGCTCCAGAATGCCGGTTATCACTCGCTCCGCCCCGCCCATTTCCCAAAGGATATTGGCGTGAATGCGTCCCTTGCCGCCCGAGATGTCATACGAGCGGCGCGCCTGCGTCACCCCACCCTCAATGGCGTAGGCAACCAGCTCCTCATGGCGCAACCGGCGGGTTGTACCATGGTAGTCCTGTGGAATGGCGACACCATGCACATCGTAGCTATCCGCGTTCACTGCACTGAACGTGCCAACGCCGCCACCGGCAGCCCAATGGCCGGACGTGATGCCGTTCGAAACGGCCACCCCTTTGCCGCCCTCAACCAATGGTAGAACCTCAGTGCCGCCCATCCGGATGGCATTTATCAGTTTCATAACGTGTTAACC
This sequence comes from Acidocella sp. 35-58-6, assembly GCA_002281005.1. Taxonomy (GTDB): domain Bacteria; phylum Pseudomonadota; class Alphaproteobacteria; order Acetobacterales; family Acetobacteraceae; genus Acidocella. The sequence continues at coordinate 1,696 of NCFD01000097.1, forward strand.
CTAATGCGCGCGCCAGAAGACCTTTCCTGGCGGACTGTAATTCCCCAAACTTCAACGACTATTACCAGATTGACACACGGCGTGAAGTGGCCAGAACATCAATTCTCCGTTCAATTCTCAGTTCAACTCTCTGTTCAGCCAACCTTGAAGACTTGTGGCTTACCCACGCCGGGCCATCCTGGTATATCGCCCGCATGATATTAAGCGCCGGTATTCAAGCCCTGTTGCTCGCTTTCCCAGCTCTGTTTTCTATTGTTAACCCGCTGGCAGGCGCCATAATTTTTAACGAAGTAACGCTTACCCAGACGCACCAAGACCGCGCAGCCCTGGCCCGCAACGTAGCGGTGTATTCAACGATGGTTATGCTGGTGGCATTGTGGGCCGGTAGTTATATTCTCAGTTTTTTTGGTATCTCCCTCAATGCACTGCGCATTGCCGGCGGAATTGTCGTCTCCGTGCGCGCCTATGAGATGCTCTCAGCCCCCGAGGCACCGGTACAACGCAAGGAGGAGCAAGCGGCCTCTGTTGAACGTTCAGGTGGTGATTTGTCGGGTTATGCGTTTTTCCCGCTCACCATGCCATTCACAACGGGCCCTGGCACCATCGCCGTTGCCGTATCGCTCGGGACCGAACGGCCTGACGGATGGCTGAACGCCCTGGTGTTTTTTACCGGCGCGTCCTTCGCCGTGCTGGCGATGGCGATCATCATCTGGATTTCATATACCACCTCAGACCGCGTCGCCGGCGTGCTCGGACGTTCAGGGCGCCAGGTGGTCTCGCGCATGGCTGCGTTTTTATTGCTGGGGATCGGTGTTCAGATTGTGCTGTCCGGCGCGATCCCGGTACTGCATAGTGCCCTCAGCCCTTAATAAACCAATAGCTGAACAGGATATTTTCCAGCCACGATTCACGGCGAAAGCGCGGACAGCGCAGCGCACCGACACGGCTTGAAAAACCGCCAGACAACGCCGCATCAACTTTTGTTAAATCCGCCAGCGCTTCCGGCGGCATCGCTAACTGTGCCCCCTTCAACGCGCCAGCGTGCCGGCGCATCGTGGTCATAAATACGTGAGGACCGCGCCGCAGCGCAGCCATGGCGCGTTCAGGCCAGGGTTGTGCGCGGCCGATCATATTTTTTTCATGTAGCCGGTATAAAACCTGTGGTTCAGGATCAAAAATAACGCGCCCGCCATGCGCCGAAATAACAATATAACTCCACCAATCATGCAACGAAGCCTCGGGAGCCGATGCCGCGGTGACAAGCAGGGCCGCCTGCTGGTTCATCACCAAGGTGTTTCCGTTCGCGATATTCTGGGTCAGGCACGCTGGGAAACCTTTATCCGAATGCAAAACCGAAAGCCGATGACCACGCAGTTGCTCATCAACCAAAAACTGCCGCGCACAATAGAGGACCGGCACATCACCTGCTGCGCGGACATGGCGAACGGCGTTTGACAATTTATCAGGCAGCCAAACGTCATCCTGGTCAGCAAACGCCACCATCGCTGTGGATGAACCTGCAGCCAACAGACGTAAAAAGCTTGCGGCTGCACCATAATGTGTGCCGGAATCCGTTAGTTCACGACAGCGCTCGGCACCGACTGAAACAGCAAACCTGTGCATGATCGCGACACTGTTATCCGAAGAGCCATCGTCGCGCCATAACAAACGCCAGTCAGTAAAACTCTGCGTCAAAAAACTGGCGAGTTGTTCCGGAAGATATGCCTCACCATTAAACGTTGAGAGTAAAATCGTAACGATATAGCTCATATTGCTGTTACGTCCTGTGCCAGCAACGCGGCGATAACAGATGGCAGTGAGACTTGCCAAACTGGCAATTTTATACCGAACGTCTGTTCAATTTTATCACAATTAAGTCGAGAATCAGCAGGCCGTTTCGCAGGCGTTGGCCAGTCAAGTGTCGTGATGGGAGTGAGTACCGGGCGAGGAAACGCCATCGGTGTCGCCGCAAATATGGCCTCGGCGAACCCAAACCACGTTGTCTCACCGCAGCCGGTTGCATGGTAAATACCACGATAAGCGGGGTGCCATCCGCGCGTCTGTAGAATATTTACGATATCCAAAATCGCGGCGGCTAAATCGAGGGCGCTTGTCGGTGTGCCGCGTTGGTCCGCGACCACCCGCAACGTGTTTGTTTTGCGGGCAGCGTTCAGCATGGTGCGCGCAAAGTTTTTCCCATGCGCGGCATAAACCCAAGCTGTGCGCAGAATTATTGCTTTTGCCGCCGTCGCTAAAATGGCGGTTTCGCCATCGCGTTTTGTCAACCCGTAAACGCCGGTTGGGGCCGTTACATCGTCCTCTAAATAAGGGCTGCCTTTATTACCATCAAACACATAATCTGTGGAAACATGGATCAACGGAATATCTGCTGTTGCACATAAGCCTGCAAGCTTTGCGGGACCAATATAATTACCAGCTTTTGCAGCCTCAATGTGACTCTCCGCCGCATCAACTGCTGTATAGGCGGCTGCGTTGATGACCAGCGAGGGCCGGAATGTTGCGAAGCAATTCTCAAGTGTTTGCAAATCTTCAAAGTCAAATTCTGGCCGGCTAACGGCGGAGACCTTCAAGCCGCGCGTGCGGGCAAGAGCTTGCAAGGCGTTGCCAAGCTGCCCTGTTCCACCGGTAATCAGTATTTCACCGCTCACGTGGCGAACCACCCGTCACAATCGGCAAGACGCGGAAGTATTTTATCTTTATCCGATAATATTGCGGCACCAGGAGCCACAGGCCAAGGTAAGGCGAGGTCCGGGTCGTTCCAAATAACGGCTCTTTCAGCTTCCCGGTTATACCCGGCGGTGACTTTGTAAATCACCTCGGTATCTGGCTCGATCGTGCAAAAACCGTGCAAAAACCCGCCTGGAATCCAAAGCTGCTGCCAATTTGCAGCGCTCAATACGGCTGCGGCAAATTGTCCGAACGTCGGCGAACCATGCCGCACATCCACCGCAACATCCCAGATCGCACCGCGGATCACCCGCACCAGCTTACCCTGAACGGCCGGCGCAACCTGGCAGTGTAAACCACGCACCGTACCAGCCGCACGCGACAGGCTTTGATTATCCTGCACAAAATGCTGATCAAAACCTAAAGCAACTAGCTTTGCTTCATTCCAAGTCTCGGAAAAAAACCCACGGCTATCTTCAAACTTCGGCGGGGTTATCAATAATATATCAGGGATATTAAGGCGCTCAATTTTCATTATAAATGAGTCCCGTCAGCAATATCATTTAAAATCCTGCCCAATTCCGTCTTGCCAATCAACATCGCGCATGATCGCAATGCATCGGCGTCGATATATTTCATCCTGAATGCAATTTCCTCAGGGCTGCCAACGAGGTTTCCTTGCCTTAGTTGGATCGTCTGCACGAAAGTTGCCGCCTGCAACAATGAATCCGGCGTGCCAGCATCAAGCCAAGCCGTACCTCGGCCTAAACGCTCAACATGCAACGACCCCTCGTTGAGATACCAATGATTGATATCTGTAATTTCCAACTCGCCACGCGCGGATAGTTTAATTTTTTTAGCAATATCCGTGATACGTTTGTCGTAAAAATATAAGCCCGTCACCGCCCAATTGGACTGTGGCTGTTTCGGCTTCTCAACAATATCGATAGCCTTGCCATCAGCGCCAAATGAAACAACACCGTAGCGTTCTGGGTCGCGCACTTGGTACGCAAATACCGTAGCACCCTCTGGCCGTGCGCTTGCCGCGCGCAACAAAGTTGAGAGATGATCACCATGTATCAGATTATCACCGAGCGCCAGAGCGCAGGCTTCACCCGCAATCCACTCCTCGCCGATTAAAAATGCCTGCGCTATACCGTCAGGCTTTGCCTGCTCAGCATATGAGATACGGATACCCAGGTGCGAACCATCATGGAAGAGCCTCTGAAATTGCGGCAAATCTGCTGGTGTTGAAATCACCAGCACTTCCCGAATTCCCGCCAGCAGCAGCGTCGAGAGCGGATAATATACCATCGGCTTGTCGTAAACCGGTAGTAATTGTTTGGATGTTGCCTGAGTGGTGGGGTGCAGC
>NCFD01000098.1 GCA_002281005.1 Acidocella sp. 35-58-6
AACCGATGGCTATACTGCAGTGCAGCTCGGCTATGGCAAAGCCAAGCCGAAGAATGTGAGCAAGCCGCAGAAGGGCCATTTCGCGAAAGCAAAGGTTGAGCCGTCAAAGAAGCTCGTAGAGTTCCGGGTTGCCGCTGATGCGGTGCTGGAGCTCGGTGTGCAGATCTCACCGTCGCATTTTACGGTTGGTCAGTTCGTTGACGTTGCTGGTATCACCAAGGGTAAGGGCTTTCAGGGCGGTATGAAGCGCTGGAACTTCGCCGGTCTTGAGGCCAGCCATGGCGTCTCTGTCAGCCATCGTAGCTTGGGTTCAACCGGTAACCGTCAGGATCCGGGTAAGACCTTCAAGAATAAAAAAATGCCAGGGCATTTGGGCCAGGAGCGTATCACCACGCTCAATCTGACTGTCGCGGCGATCGATGAAGCCCGTAACCTCGTGATGGTTCACGGCGCTGTCCCGGGTTCAAAGGGCGACTATGTGACCTTACGGGATGCGATCAAGCGCGCCCGTCCGGCAGACGCCGCCTACCCAGCCGGCTTGAAAGGCTGATTGATATGAAATTCGATATTTACGATTTCGATGCTAAGGCCGCCGGTTCAACGGAGCTGCCTGAAGACATCTTTGGAATCGCGCCCCGCAAGGACGTGATGGCCCGCGTGGTGCATTGGCAATTATCCAAGCGCCGGTCTGGCAACCATAAAACCAAAGGCATGGGCGAAGTTTCGGGTACCACCCGCAAGCCGTTCAAGCAAAAAGGTACTGGTAACGCCCGTCAGGGTTCCTTGCGCGCCCCTCAATTTCGTACCGGCGGCGTGGTGCATGGTCCGGTTGTGCGTGACCACGGCTATTCATTGAATAAAAAAGTCCGCCGTTTGGGCCTCCTTTCGGCGCTCAGCCAGAAGGCCGCCGATGGTAAGTTGGTCATTCTCGACGCGGTGGCGTCGATGGATAAGACCAAGGATGTTGCCGCCCGCGTGAAAAAATTTGGCTGGTCGTCGGCGTTGATCGTTGATGCGGCTGTTGACCAGAAGTTCCTGATCGCCAGCCGCAACGTGCATGGCTTGGATATTTTGCCGGTCATCGGCGCAAATGTTTATGACATTCTGCAGCACGATATTCTGGTGATCACCAAGGCCGGCATTGATGGCTTGAAGGAGCGCCTGGCATGAGCACCATCGCAACTAAGGCTTCGACTATGTCGAAGGAACGGATGTACCAGGTTATCCGTGCGCCGTTGATTACTGAAAAAGCTACGTTGCTCTCGGAGAAGAACCAGTTCGTGTTCAAGGTTTCCGATGATGCGACCAAGCCGGAAATCAAAATCGCGATTGAGACTTTGTTCAAGGTTAAAGTAACCGCTGTGAACACGCTGATCACTAAAGGCAAAACCAAGCGGTTTAAGGGCCGCCCTGGCGTTCGCTCCGACGTGAAAAAAGCGTTCGTGACTTTGGCTGAAGGCCAGAGCATCGATTTCACAACCGGTCTGGCGTAAGGCGGGACTAGATAAATGGCATTAAAACATTTCAATCCAGTGACGGCCAGCCTTCGTGGCACCGTCCTGATCGATCGCAGCGAACTCTGGAAGGGCAAGCCTGTTAAAGGTTTAACCGAAGGTAAGCATTCGTCTGGCGGCCGTAACAATCATGGCCGCATCACCAGCCGGTTTCGTGGGGGTGGACACAAGCAGGCTTATCGTATCGTCGACTTCAAGCGTCGCAAGTACGATGTTGCCGCGACGGTTGAACGCCTGGAATATGACCCAAATCGTACCGCGTTCATCGCCCTGATCAAATATGCCGATGGTGAGTTGGCTTACATTCTGGCGCCGCAGCGCTTGAAGGTTGGCGATCCGGTGATCTCTGGTGCACGTGTTGATATCAAGCCCGGTAACGCGATGCCGCTGTCGGCTATTCCGGTTGGTACCATCATTCACAATATCGAGTTGAAGGTTGGCGCCGGCGGTAAAATGGCACGTTCGGCTGGTACGTTCGCGCAGTTGGTCGGCAAGGATCAGGGTTATGCCCAGATCAAGCTGATGTCCGGCGAGCTTCGTATTGTGCGTTCAGAATGCATGGCGAGCATCGGCGCTGTTTCTAACGCCGACCATCAGAACGAGCAGATTGGTAAAGCTGGTCGTAGCCGTTGGTTGGGCCGTAAGCCTCATCAGCGCGGTGTTGTCATGAACCCGGTTGACCATCCGCACGGTGGTGGTGAAGGCCGTACCTCCGGTGGCCGGCATCCGGTTACGCCATGGGGCAAACCGACCAAGGGTTACAAAACGCGTACCAATAAACGTACGGATGATCTTATCATCCGCCGCGCTAAGAGCGGGAAGGGCTGATAGATGTCACGTTCTGTATGGAAAGGCCCGTTTGTTGACGGGTATATGCTGGCAAAGGCCGAGACTTCTCGCGCCTCGGGCCGCAACGAGATCATCAAGATCTGGTCGCGTCGCTCGACCATTCTGCCGCAATTCGTTGGCCTCACGTTTGGCGTTTATAACGGCAAGAAGTTTCTGCCGGTGCAGGTAAACGAAAACATGGTTGGCCATAAATTTGGTGAATTCTCGCCGACCCGTACGTTCCCGGGGCACTCGGCCGACAAGAAAGCGAAGCGGGGCTAATATGAGCAAGCCGAATTTCCCGCGCACGTTGGCAGAAAGCGAAGCCCAGGCCATCACGCGCAATATGCGCTGCAGCCCGCGCAAGCTTAACCTCGTCGCCCAATCCATTCGTAACCAGCCGGCTGGTAAAGCGGTTGCTGACCTTACGTTCAGCAAGCGTCGTATCGCCCAGCAGGTGAAGAAGACACTTGAGAGCGCGATCGCCAATGCTGAGAACAATCATCAGCTTGATGTTGATAAATTGGTCGTGAAGATTGCCGAAGTAGGCCGTGGTATTGTGATGCGCCGCTTTCATGCACGTGGCCGTGGCCGTTCCGCCCAGATCGAGAAATGGTTCAGCCATTTGAAGATCGTGGTGGCTGAACGCGAGCCGGTTGAGAAGCCGCGTCGCGATACCAAGCCTGGCCATTCAAAGGGCGCCGTGAAGCCCGCAACTCAGACCGCTGTGGAGACCGCATAATATGGGTCACAAGATTAATCCGATCGGTATGCGCCTTGGCATTACCCGCACCTGGGACAGCCGTTGGTATGCTGGCAAAGACTACGCCAAGCTGCTGCATGACGATATCAAACTTCGTGCCCATTTGCGTGCCAAGCTCTCACAGGCTGGCGTTTCCAAGGTGGTTATTGAGCGCCCGGCGAAGAAGCCGCGTGTTACCATCTATGCCGCGCGCCCTGGTGTGGTGATTGGCAAAAAGGGTCAGGATATCGACACGCTGCGCAAGGAATTGTCGGTGATGGCGAAGGCCGAGGTTTCCTTGAACATCATGGAAATCCGCAAGCCGGAAATTGATGCAACCTTGGTTGCCGAAAATATTGCCCAGCAGCTTGAACGCCGCGTCGCGTTCCGCCGCGCCATGAAGCGCGCGGTGCAGTCTGCCATGCGTTTGGGAGCCCAGGGCATTCGTATCAATTGCGGTGGCCGTTTAGGCGGCGCTGAAATTGCTCGTATGGAATGGTACCGTGAAGGCCGCGTGCCTTTGCACACTCTGCGTGCTGACATCGATTACGGTGTTGCCACGGCAAAAACCACTTATGGCACGTGCGGCGTGAAAGTGTGGATCTTCAAGGGCGAAATTCTCGTTCAGGATCCGTTGGCGCAGGATAAGCGCGCTGCCGAACAAGCCCCGCAGCGCTGAGGAATAATTAGCTATGATGTCCCCCAAGCGTACGAAGTTTCGTAAAGCCCACAAGGGCCGTATCCACGGTCTGGCCAAGGGCAACACGCAGCTTAATTTTGGCGCCTTTGGCCTGAAGGCTCTGGAGCCGGAGCGGATTACCGCTCGTCAGATCGAATCAGCTCGTCGCGCGATCACCCGTGCCATGAAGCGTGCCGGCCGCGTTTGGATCCGTATTTTCCCGGATCTGCCGGTTTCCACCAAGCCTGCCGAAGTTCGTATGGGCTCCGGTAAAGGTAGCCCAGAATTCTGGGTGGCCCGCGTGCATCCTGGCCGGATTGTGTTCGAGATTGATGGTGTTGCTGAGCCGCTGGCTCGTGAAGCTTTGGCATTGGGTGCCGCGAAATTGCCGATCAGGACCAAGTTCGTAACCCGGATTGGAGACGCGTAATATGACGGTTGCAAGCGATATCCGTGCGAAGACGCCGGACGAACTCTCAACGATGCTGCTGGATTTGCGCAAGGAGCAGTTCAACCTGCGTTTCCAGCGCGCCACCGGCCAGCAGGAAAACACCAGCCGCGTGAAAGCGGTGCGGCGCGATATTGCGCGGGTCAAGACAATTCTGGCTGAGCGCACCCGCGCTGCAGCTAAGGTTTAAGAGGGTACCATGCCGAAACGTGTTCTGACCGGACGGGTTGTGAGCGACAAAATGGACAAGACGATCACCGTCTTAGTCGAACGTCGTATCATGCACCCCTTGTATAAAAAATTCATTCGCCGCTCGAAGAAGTACGCGGCGCATGACGAAGCCAACACTTGCGTTGAAGGTGATCTGGTTCGCATTGAAGAATGCGCCCCAATTTCCAAGCGCAAGACTTGGATCGTGACTGAGCGCAATGGTGCGGCTCTCTCAGAAGGAGCCAAAGCATGATTATCGTTGAATCAAATCTCGACGTTGCTGACAACTCAGGCGCTCGCCGCGTGCAGTGCATCAAGGTCCTTGGCGGCTCCAAGCGTAAAACCGCTTCGGTTGGCGATGTGATCGTGGTGGCCGTGCAGGATGCGATTCCGCGCGGCAAAGTGAAAAAGGGTGATGTGCATCAGGCTGTTGTCGTGCGCACCGCATTCCCGGTTCGTCGTGCCGATGGCAGCGCCATCCGTTTTGACCGTAACGCGGCTGTTTTGCTGAACAAGCAAGGCGAGCCGATCGGTACCCGTATTTTTGGGCCAGTGGTTCGTGAGCTTCGTGCGAAGAAATTCATGAAGATCATCAGCCTGGCGCCGGAGGTGCTGTAATATGGCGGCTCGTATTAAAAAAGGTGACACGGTTGTCGTGATCGCCGGTTCATCTAAGGGCAGCCGCGGCGAAGTGCTGCGTGTGATCCCGAAGGAAGACCGTGCTGTCGTGCAAGGCGTTGCCATTGCTAAGCGTCACACTAAGGCCAAGGGCGTTGGTCAGCCGGGCGGTATTGTAGAGCGTGAAGCCGCTGTGCATTTGTCGAACCTGGCTTTGATCGATCCGTCCACCAATAAGGCAACCCGCATCGGGTTCCGGATTTTGGACGATGGCCGTAAAATTCGCGTCGCTCGCAAGAGCGGCACCGCGATTGATGGCTGAGGAGGCCGCAATGACTGAAGCAAAAATCCTGCCGCGTATGCAAGTGCATTACCGTGAGGTTGTGCGGGCGCAGATGCAAAAGGAGTTCAACTATACGAACACTTTTGAAGTGCCGACCTTGGAAAAGATCGTCATTAACATGGGTGTCGGTGAAGCCGCGGCTGACCAGAAAAAACTGGATGCCGCTGTTGCTGAACTGACCCTTATTGCCGGCCAGAAGCCGATTAAAACCATTTCCAAAAAGGCGATCGCCGGGTTCAAAATCCGCGCCGGCTTGCCGATTGGCTGTAAGGTAACGTTGCGCAAGGCCAAGATGTATGAATTCCTGGACCGTTTGGTCACCATCGCGCTGCCGCGCGTGCGCGACTTCCGCGGGATCCCGGCCGGTA
>NCFD01000099.1 GCA_002281005.1 Acidocella sp. 35-58-6
ATTCCGAGTTTATTTCGACGACGATGGCAGTCACATTATCACGGACCCTATGGCCAAGGGCGGCGGCGATCAGGTTTTTGGGCGTTGCTTCGCCGTCCGTGGCACTTAGAAGTTGAGTAATTTCGGCTTGCGTGAGGGTTTTGCTCAAACCATCGCTGCATAGCAAAAACCGGTCTCCTGGTTTAGCGGCACCGTTCACCCGGTCCAGGTCGAGACGATCGCTATCCGAGCCTACCGCGCGGGTGATAATATTGGCGTGTGGGTGGCTTTCGGCATCGGCGGCCGCCAGCTTGCCGAGGTCGACGAGTTCCTGCACCAGGCTGTGGTCGCGCGTCAGTTGGCTTAACATGCCATTTCGCAACAAATAGGCCCGGGAATCGCCTGCCCACAGGCAGGTGAAATTATTTTCCCGCACCACCAGGGCAATAAAGGTGGAGGCGATGACCACGTCATTGCCCCGGGTCAACGCTTTGGTCCGCAGCGCCGCGTGGACGTGGCTTAACGTGGTATCCACCAGCCCAATCAGGTCGTCGGTGGGTAGGTTACTGGGCAGGCGGGCAAGCTCCTCGACGATCATACCCGAAGCGACTTCGCCCGAATCATGACCACCGGCACCATCGGCCACCACCCAAAGGCCAAGGTCTGGCCGGCTCAGCAGGTTGTCCTCGTTGTATTTGCGCACGGCCCCGGGGTCGCTCAGGGCCCAGCTTTTAGTCGCCGTCATGTTGGTTATCCCTATCGCACCGAAGCCAAATTGTGCGCAGCACTTCACCCATCTCCCGCTCCGCCTGCAAGCCCGCCGTCGCGGTGTTGTCGTTTTTAAGTTTATCACACGCGCCGCCGGGCGTGGATGTCCCTTCATATGATTGTTCAGAGTTTCAGGAAACCCGGTCTGAGCGGGTTTGTTTTGACCAATATCAAGGACAACGGCTGAAATCTGGGTCTCTGCTGCGTCGAGTTGAGCCGGGGTTAAATGCGATGTTGCTGAATTTGAGTGCGCTTGAGGAGGCGAAGGCTGCCACCGAGCCGTTTCCCTACCTTACGGCTTCCAGTGTGCTGCGCCGGCCGGCACTGGATTTGCTGGCCGATGACTTCCCGGCGATCACCAAGCCGGGGATATTTGCCCTCTCAGACTTGCATTACGGCAAGGTGTTTGAGCAGTTGGTTAAGGAGATTCGTGGCCGTGAGCTTGAGGCGTTGTTGGAGGATAAATTTGACGTCACCCTGGCCGATAAGCCCCTGATGGTCACTGTGCGCGGTAAGGCGCAGCTTAAGGATGGTCGGATCCACGCTGACTCCAAGGATAAATTCCTCACCTGCCTGCTCTATCTCAACAGCCCGCATTGGAATCCCGAAGCTGGCCGACTGCGGTTGCTGCGCAGCCCTGACAATCTGGACGATATCATCGCGGAAGTTCCGCCTGATGGCGGCACCTTCATCGCCTTCAAGAGAACCGACCATTCATGGCATGGGCATGAGCCGTTTGAGGGTGTCCGGCGGGTGGTGATGTTTAACTGGATGGTTTCAAAGGCGGCACTGTTGAAGAACCTGGGCCGCCACACACTCTCGGCGGCCTTCAAAAAATTTGGTGGCGCCGATGCTTACTGAGCCGCAAACAACAAGCCGGGGTGCGGCACTGTTTTTATCGTGCCTGGATCACGCTGTCGCGCAATATCAGCCGTTCCCGCACTGGCTACTGGCGAACATTCTGCCGGCTCACTTGATTGACGCATTGGCTGCCTTGCCGTTTGCTCCGCCCGATGGGGCCGTGTTCAATGGTCAGCGGGAGAGTAACAACGCGTTGAGGGTATATTTCAACCCCCAACTCCAGAAGCAATTTACCACTTGTCGTGAGATTGTCGATATTTTTACCGACCCAGACGTATTAGAACGTCTGCGGGCCGTCACCGGCGCCGACGTTGCGGCCGGGCGATTGCGGATTGAATATTGCCAGGATGTCGATGGATTCTGGCTGGAGCCACATCGTGACATTTCGGTGAAATTATTCACCATGCTGATTTATGTTTCAGACGACCCCAGACTGTTCGACGCCGGCACCGATATTTATGACGACTCGCCTGAACATAATCTGGTGGCCTCGGTGCCATACGAGAAAAACCGCGGGCTGATCTTCATTCCCGGCGCGGCCACTTGGCATGGGTTCTCGAAGCGCCCGATCAGGGGATTACGTCAATCACTTATCATTAACTACGTGTCGCCGGATTGGCGCGCCGTGGATGAACTGGCGGTTTCAATGTCATTACAGGGAGATGTGCCGTGAAAGATTCCGAGTTGGTTGCCCGCTATGATGGCCGGGTACCGCGCTATACTAGCTACCCCACCGCGCCGTATTTTTCGGCGGCGGTTGATTCCGAGACCTATTCGGCCTGGCTGGGTGCACTCAGTCCCGACGCGCCGTTGTCATTGTATATCCATGTTCCGTTTTGCGACCGGTTGTGCCTGTATTGCGGCTGCAATACCTCGGTGGTGCGCCACGAACAGCCGCGCCGTGACTACGCGCATCTGCTGGGGCTGGAGATTAACATGCTGGCGGACCAGTTGGGCCACCGGGCGGCGGTATCACATGTTCACTGGGGGGGCGGCACGCCGACCTGTTTGCCCAATGATTGTCTGACCGGGATCATGGACTTGATCCGCCGGCGTTTCGCTGTGCGCGCTGATGCTGAGATCGCGATCGAGATCGACCCTACCTCCTTCACCCCCGACAAAGCCGACGCGCTGACCCTGATGGGGGTCAATCGCGCCAGCCTGGGCGTGCAAGATTTTGACGAAAAAGTGCAAACCGCCATTGGCCGGATGCAAAGTTACGAGGAAACCCAGGCCTGCGCCGACAAACTGCGGGCGGTGGGAATTCACGCCATCAATCTCGACCTTATTTATGGCCTGCCGCATCAGACCGTGGCCAGTGTGGTCCGTACGGCACAGCAGGCGTTAGCCTTGCAGGCGGGCCGGATTGCCGTGTTTGGCTACGCCCACGTACCTTGGATGAAGCGCCATCAGGCGTTGATCAAGGATGCCTGGCTGCCTGATGCCCCGGCCCGGTTCGCGCAAATGCAGGCGATTGCCGGGGTTTTGGAGGGCGAGGGTGGTTACGTGCCGGTTGGCCTGGACCATTACGCGCAACCCGATGATGCGATGGCAGTGGCGCTGCGCGATAAATCCCTGCACCGGAGTTTTCAGGGCTACACCACAGATGCCGCGCCGACTTTGCTGGCGGTTGGCGCTAGTTCTATTGGCAGCTTGCCGCAAGGATATGTGCAGAACGCGACATCGGTTCCGGCGTATGCAACGGCAATCATGGCTGGGCGCTTTGCTACGGTGCGGGGCGTGGCTCTAACCGCCGAAGATATATTACGCCGCATCGTGATCGAAAAAATTATGTGCGATTTACATGTCGATTTGGCCGAGGTTGCACAGTCGATGGGAGCGGACGCCGTCGATTTATTGACCGCAGCGGACAATCTGCTGCCAATGTGCCATGATGGGCTGGTTACCTGGGATGGCCTGCGCCTGTCAGTCACCGAACGCGGACGGCCGTTTGTACGCAACGTGGCTGCGGTATTTGACGCATACCTAAACACCGACGATGCAGCCCCAAAATATGCCAGGGCTGTCTGACGCTTCATAATTTTACGGCCAATATCGAGGATGAATAAAGCCGCATTTGCATTGCAATTGCGGCTTTATTTACGGGGGTGTGCTGTCGTTAAATAGGATTTAGTTAGTCTATTTCCGAAACTATAAACAACAACAGGCAAAAAAAGGCCCTACCGTTTCGCGGTAGGGCCAGTTTGGGAAAGTATCCTTGAGCGGATGAATGTTTATTGCCAATAATTGCCGGTTCAACCTTGATCTAAATCAAATCCGCCAATTATTTTGCAAAAATCAGAAGCGGTAGCCGATACCAAAGCCCACCACAGTGGGGCTGAGCGCGGTTTTGGCGATGACCGCGCCGCCATCAAGACGGGCTGTGGTGTTGAGGAACATTTGCTTAACATCGACGTTGGCATACCAGTTGCCACCGAGGCTATAATCAAAACCAGCATCGAGCGTCGGGCCGACCGCCGTGCTGTAACCGGCTTTGGTGACAATGCCGCCGGCAGGATGGCTGGCATAGAAAAATGCTACAGTTAGGCCCACGCCAGCATAAGGCTGAAAGCCATAAATTGGTGCAAGGTGATATTGCAGGGTAATGGTGGGCGGCAACACCCACACGCTGCCAACATTCACGTGGCCAGCCGCAGTGCCTGAAGCTGAGACATTGTGACGGGTTGTGGCGGCAATCGCTTCAACAGAAAAATGATCGGTCAGAAAGTACGAAAGATCGATTTCAGGTGCGACTTGCTGTGAGGCATTCACATGCCCGCCGATGACCGTAACACTGCTCGTGAAATTTTCCGGTATCACATCAATGACACGAAGATGAACGAGGATATCGCCAGCCTTAAATCCGGTTGGATTTACCGCTTGCGCCGCTGCTGGCTGTGCTGCCGCCAAGGCGACGGCCGCCACGCCGAACAGACCGAGATAGAGAGATTTTTTCATAAAGGACATCCTGTGCCTTGAGGTTTCATACACGTAACGTTGCGTATAGAAGGCCAGCGGCCGGGATGTTCTTTGATGTAGATCAAAAGCTTATGGTCCGGCGGCAAACAAAGCCGGTTGTTGTTTTTAAGACACAGCTTTGTATCCGGGATCGTTCAGCCTTTGGCGTTGGCGATCACTTCGAGCTTTTGCGGGTTCATCAATGTCACCGCATGAGCATTACTGAAGTCAATGAGGCCATTGCGCTTAAGCTGCGCGAATGAACGCGACACGGTTTCAATCGTCAAACCCAGATAATCCGCGAGATCAGCCCGGCTGATCGGGAGTTTTAGGGTGATCATGGTGTTTGGCAGCTTGCCGGCGGCGCAGGCATCAAGCCGCATCACCTGATTGAGTAAGTAGCTGGAAACCCGTTCGACCGCGCTTTTACGCGCGAGCAACAGCATTTGCTCATGCGCGACGGTCAGCTCATGGGCGGCAATATTGAGCAAACGCCGTTCGAGGGCCGGGAAATCGGAGAACACCTGATTAAGCGTGCTCCGGCTGAACCGGCAGAGATGAACCTCCTCCATGGCTTCCGCGCTGAACGCGCATTGGCCGGAAATCGCTAAGCCAAGGAACTGCCCGGTACCCATGAAGCCGGTAATGTGGCGCCGGCCATCTGGCAGGGCCTTGAACACCCGCACCATGCCCTGCGTTATGTTATAAAAATAATTTGCCGGGTCACCTTCTTCGATAAACACGCGCCCGGCCGCAATTGTCATGCGCTGTGCAGCTTGTGACAAAGCAGTGAGATCGTCGTCGGAAAGGGCATCGCACATACCGTGATGCCGCGCAGCGCAGTCAGAGCAGCGGTCGGACGACGGTTGATTCGCCATAATGACTACAGGGCGGCGGATCGTCGATCCTTCAAACAACAGGGCAACTCCGGAATTTACCAATCTGTCTTTACGCCGACCAAAAAATTCCGCAAGTTGAAAGTTTAAACTGCCTGGGCGGATACGGAGCCCATGCTGCGGGTTTTGCAAAGGATTTTGACTTAAATCAAGGTCTTCTGGCCTGTTTTATTGATGAGACAGAAATTGATGAATTAGCCTGCGGAACCCTGATTCAGGGGACTTATAATTCCTCTTTATGAACATCGTTATTTTGG
>NCFD01000100.1 GCA_002281005.1 Acidocella sp. 35-58-6
CTCGGCGTCAAATCCCAACCCCGCGCCTTGCTGGCATCCGTGCCGGGCCTGAACCTCACCGAAATGGCCGACCCTGAAATTTGCTGCGGCTTCGGTGGCACATTCTGCATCAAGTACCCCGAAATCTCGACCCGCATGGCCACAGACAAATGCGCTGGCATCGAAGCCACCGGCGCTGAAATGCTCCTGGCAGGCGACCTCGGCTGCCTTCTCAATATCGCAGGCCGCTTATCCCGCCAGGGCTCCAGCATCGAAGTCCGCCATATCGCCGAAGTACTGGCAGGCCTCGATGCCCCCGCGATCGGCAAACCCGCCGCCTGATCCGCCGCCTACTCCGCCGCCTGATCCGCCAGCAAAACCGCTTTCCCCGTCCCGGTCACCGCCACTTCGCCGGTTGAATGCACCGTCAGCGTCCCCGTCATGTCGATAATATCGCCCAACCCCGGCTTGGCAGTCACGTGTGTCACCTCCCAGGCCATCGTCACGCTCTCCCCCATCCGAACCGCCTTGCGAAACTTAAAACTATAATCCAGCCCCAGCGCCTTGCCTTTTCCGGCCAGATAAGTGGCTGTCATCGCCATCATCATCCCGGTCGATTGCGTACCGCTGATAATCAAACCGCCAAACCGGCCCTTTGACGCAAAATCTTCATCATGATGCGCGGGGTTGAAATCCCCCACCAGCGCCGCAAACGCCCGCGCCCCCGCCTCATCAAAGGTCACCACCTGCTCAAACCGCTCGCCGACACTCAACCCCGCCATGAACTTCTCTCCATCCCAACCACCTCCGGCTTGCCCGGTTTTACCTCCCATGGCACTGGTTTTCCGCCGCCGCAATTCTGCCGTACAAGCCGTATTGAAGCACCGCAATTTCACACCGCGTGCATTTTTAAGGAGAGCGTTTTTTGATCAAGCCGCTGCGTAAAGCTGTCCTGCCGGTTGCCGGCCTGGGTACCCGCTTCCTGCCCGCCACCAAGGCCATGCCCAAGGAAATGCTCCCCGTCGTGGATAAACCCTTGATCCAATATGCTGTCGATGAAGCCCGCGCCGCCGGCATCGAACAATTCTGTATGGTCACCGGCCGTGGCAAAACCGCCCTCATCGACCATTTTGACATCGCCTTCGAACTCGAGGCCACGCTGGCCGAACGCGGCAAGCGCGATGCTCTGGTTCTGCTGCGCGAAGAAGCCATGCCGCCCGGCTCCATCACCACGGTGCGCCAGCAGGTCCCGCTCGGCCTGGGCCATGCCATCTGGTGCGCCCGTGCCTTCATCGGTGACGACGCTTTCGCCATCCTGCTACCCGACGACCTCGTGCTCAGCCGAACACCTTGCATGCAACAACTTGCCGACGTCTATCACGAAACTGGCGGCAACGTCGTCGCGGTCGCTGAAGTCCCGCACGAGCAAACCAACCGCTACGGCATCCTCGACATCGGGCACACCGAAGGTAACCGAGTCGAGGTCAAAGGTCTGGTTGAAAAACCCGCCCCCAAGGACGCCCCGTCCAACCTCTCCGTCATTGGCCGCTATATATTGCTGCCCGAAGTCGTGACGTTCCTCTCCCAAATGGAACGCGGTGCGGGCAATGAGGTCCAACTCACCGACGCCATGGCCAAAATGATCGGCCACGCCCCCTTCCACGGCCTGAAATTCGAAGGCAAGCGCTTCGACTGCGGCGACAAAATCGGCTTCCTCGAAGCCCAGATCGCCTTCGCCCTCTCCCGCCCCGACCTCGCGCCGGCGGTCCGTGACTTCCTTAAACTTTACGCCAACATTTGAGAGTATCATGACCTTCTCCCATAAATTCGACGCCAGTTCGCTGCGCGAATACGACATCCGCGGCATCGTTGGCCAAACGCTCGGCGAAGCTGACGCTTTCGCCATCGGCCGCACCTTCGGCTCTATCGTCGCCAAATCGGGTGGCAAAACCGTCGCTGTCGGCTATGATGGCAGGCTCTCCTCCCCCGCCTTGGAAGCCAAACTTATCGAAGGCCTCACCGCCAGCGGCATGGATGTCATCACTGTCGGGCGCGGCCCGACCCCCATGCTCTATTTTGCCGCCTTCACTGAACACACTGACGGTGCGGTCATGGTCACCGGCAGTCACAACCCGTCCAACTATAACGGGTTCAAAATGATGCTCGGCAAAAAACCCTTCTTCGGCCAGGACATCCTCACCCTCGGCAAACTTGCCGCAGCGGGTGACGTCGTGCCCGCCACCACCGGCACGGTCACCAAAAAAGACGTGCATGAAGCCTATATTACCCGTCTGATGCAGGATTGGGACGGCGGCACCAAAAAACTCAAAATTATCTGGGACAACGGCAACGGCGCCGCCGGTGACGTCCTCAAACAACTGATCAAAAAACTCCCCGGCGACCACACCATCCTAAACGGTGACATCGATGGTACGTTTCCGGCTCACCATCCCGACCCCACCGTTCCCAAAAACCTTGAACAACTAGTCTCCGCCGTCCGTAAACAACACGCTGACATCGGCATCGCCTTCGACGGTGATGCTGACCGCATCGGCCTGGTCGATAATTCCGGCGAAATTCTGTTTGGCGACCAATTCCTTATTTTAATGGCGCGCGACATCCTAAAATCCCACCCCAAAGCCACCATCATCGCTGACGTCAAAGCCAGCCAGGTGCTATTCGATGAAATCGCCAAAGCCGGCGGCACGCCCTTAATGTGGAAAACCGGCCACAGCCTGATCAAATCCAAAATGGCCGAAACCAACGCCCCGCTCGCCGGTGAAATGTCCGGCCACATCTTCTTCAACGACAAATGGTTCGGTTTCGACGACGCCCTCTACGCCGCCATCCGCGTACTTGGCATCATCGCCCGCGGCACCGAAACTCTCGCCGCGTTCCGCGAAAGCCTGCCGCACGTCGTCAACACCCCGGAAATCCGCTTCGACTGCGCGGAAGACCGTAAATTCGCCGTCGTGGAGGAAGTCGCCGAGCGCCTGAAAGCCTCTGGTGAAACCGTCTGCGATACTGACGGCGTACGGGTCAACACCGCAGACGGCTGGTGGCTGTTGCGCGCCTCCAACACCCAGGCAGTGCTCGTCGCCCGCGCCGAAGCCAACCGTGCGATCAACTGCCTGCTGATCGACAGCCACAACTTGTGGATCAACGACTGATCTGGTGACATTTGTCATTGCCGGAAGCCTGCGCCTTGCGCATGTCTTGCGCCATGGCGAAAAGCGATAGACGGACTCATCTTCGGCGCAATCTTTCGGCGTGGCTGCGCAAGCACCCGCTGCGCACTGCTGCGGGGGCGGTCGCGCTTTCCACGGTCGGCATTGGCGGCACGCTTTGGGCGTGCGCTGACCCGTCGTGCACCCCGGCGTGGGAATTGGGCGCTGCGGACTATGAATGCGCCGGGCGCGCGATGATCAGCCCCGGCAACGATACGCGGATCAACCTGCTGCTATTGATGCAAAGCCTGCATCCTGTGCCCGACGCCGCAACCGCCGTGGGGCCGGACCCCTACGATCCGCAATATGGGCGCACTTTCATGTCATGGGCAGGAATGCGCCAGACGTTGTGGCCACATGCGGAAACGGCAGGTTACAGCGGTGAAGAAGCGCCATCGTGCGAACCGGCAGTGAGCGGCAGCCCGGCGTTCCTTGGTGCTATCGCCGCCGACGCCGGACTTTCCGATGCCGAACGCACGGCCCTCACCGCCCTGCGCGCGCAGACAGGATGCAACGAAGGAGCGTGGAACGAACCGGCGATCACTAGCAAACCGGGGCATGAATACCTTGCCTATCTGAAGGCTGCCGATGCCTTTCACAAGAATGACTGGTCGGTCGCTTCTCAAGGCTTTTCCGCCCTCACCCGCGCCAAATCGGCGTGGGTGGCAGAAACCGCCCGCTACATGCCAATTCGCATCGGGTTGCGCATGGCGATTGCCACGTCAGTGGACGAATGGGGCGATTTCGTCGGCACCGAAAAAGTCGACAAGCCCTCACTGGAAGCGGCGAGCGGTGCAATTGACGACTACCTGAAAGCCTATCCCAAAGGCCGCTATGCTGCCTCTGCGCAGGGTCTGAAACGCCGTGTGGCATGGCTCCGCGGCGATATGCCAACGCTGGTGCAGCACTATGAAACACTGCTGGCAAGCACACCCGGCTCAAGCGAGGCTGCTGCCAATCTGGCCGAGGAGATCGACAGCAAACTGCTTGAACACGCAGACGCCGCACAGATCGCCGCTCAGGGCAAAGCGCCGCTGCTGCTGGCAGTCGCCGATTTCAAGCAGATGCGCCCCTCCGGCGATGATTCCATCGGCCTTTCAACCAGCGATCTTGCCGCGCAGAAGGCCCAGTTTTCCGCGCATCCAGAGCTTTACGGGCTGATCGAGGCGAGCCGCGCAACCTACGCCGGTGGCGATGCCAAGGCGGTGCTGGCTCTCGTGCCCGATGCGGCGCGGCAGCCGCGCTACAAGCCGCTTGCGTTCAGCCGCCAGACCTTGCGCGGAATGGCGCTGGGCAAACTGCGCGATCCGAACGAGGCGGGGTTCTGGCGTGAACTGCTGGGCGGGGCCAGCCCGGTTTACCAGCGCCCACTGGCGGAACTCGGCCTTGCCGTGCGCTGGCAACGGGACCGGCGCGTCGATCAGATCTTCGCGCCCGGATCGCCGATCACCGACCCGACGATCCGCGAGATCCTGCTGCAAACCGTTGCCACGCCCGCCATCCTGCGCGCCAACATCGCCAACACCTCACGCCCTGCGCACGAACGCGACGTGGCGCGGTTTTCGCTGCTATACAAAGACCTGGCGCGCGGGGCCTATGCCGATTTCACGCGCGATCTGGCGCTGGTGCCTGCCGAAGCCAATGTCGACGGCGGGCTGTGGGACTTTGCACGGCAGGATGCGGTGCCGGTGGGTCTGTTCCGCAAGGGCCGCTGGTCCGATGGCTTCGCCTGCCCTGCCCTTGCCGAAACCGCCGCAACGCTCGCCCGCGCACCCAAGGATCACCGCGCGCAGTTGTGTCTTGGCGATTTCTACCGGCTCAACGGGTTCGATGGCTTTGCGCTGTTCAACCCGGACGGGAACGAGATGGCGCTCGGCAACGGGCCGGATGGCTTCGGCGGCAAGGCAGTGGCGCGCGGCGCAATCTATGACGCGGTCATAGCCGACAAGACCGCGGCGCCCGATCTGCGTGCCTACGCGCTCTATCGCGCCGTGATGTGCTATGCGCCTTCGGGCTACAACGGGTGCAGCGGCCCGGCATGGACCATGGCCGAAATGGATGCTGCCCAAGCGCCTACCGCCACACGCAAGGCATGGTTCACCGAACTCAAGCAGCGCTACCCGAACAGCCCATGGGCCAAACGTCTGCGCTACTACTGGTGAAGTGGCGTCCGGCGCTCCTGCTGGCGTTGGCACTGCTGACGGGGTGCAAGGCTGAGCCGCAGCCAAACGCTCCTGCGGCAGTGCAAGCGGCAAAGTATGACGCGATCTACGTCTGGCCCGGCGTGCGACCTGCCCCCGGCAATGCGGCAAAGACCGTCTACCTGCTCGATGGCGAAGTGCGGCGCGAAGGCGTGGCACGGCTCGAACGGTTGCGCATGGGCGTGCCGAAACTGCCGGGGCGGACGGTGTGGCTGGTGGTCCGCGCCGAACGGCTCGACTGGAACGAGGCTACCTATGCCGCGATCCTGTCGGACCTTGAACGATGGGAAAAGGCCG
>NCFD01000101.1 GCA_002281005.1 Acidocella sp. 35-58-6
CGATCTGCATATGGGCTCAGGCGCATTGTTGCTCGGTGCCAAAACCGGACCCGGTTTACGCATGGCTCTGGAAGCACCAGACCGGGTTGATCAGGTCTTCATGGAGCGGGCGGCACTTCCCGTTGACGAGCGATTATTTGTGCTCTCAAGCGAGGAAAAACTCAGTGACCCGTTGAATTATGTGCCCGGCGCCGCGCTAAAATTGATTGATGTGCTGCGGGTTCGGTATAACTTTGTCGTAACTGATGTGGCGTTCATGCCAATGCTGGTGAACCATGATCTGCTCGAATATTCGCACCAGCGGATCATTGTGATGGACCCGACTCTGGCTTCGGTTCGCGACACGTTACGATTGATCAGTATGCCTAACGGGCCGTGGCAAACACAATCGCCGACCATTTTGTTGAACAGGCAGGGCCGCCCCGGCGGACTCACCCGCAAGCAAATCGAAGATGCCTTGAAAAGCAAAATCCACGTCGTGATCCCGGATTTACCCAAACAGATGAATGAGAGTGCCAGTTTCGGTAATCCCGCAGTAGTTGAGCGCGGGCCATTCCGGCAGGGAATTACTGATTTAGCACGTGAGGCCGGGTTTACCAGCGTGCGCGATGACCAGGGCGCGCCGCCACCAGAAGACGTGATGCCGATCTGGTAACCGGCGCGTAGGCCGCTAAACCCGCCTTAACACGTAGGCTTCACGCAGAGCGGCTTCAACGAGCCTCGATCATGATCTCAAGCTGGGCATCCTGCACTGATGGTGAGGAAAATAGGCGATGATGCGCCACTTCAATAATATTCCCGCCGCGAGTGCCAATGCGCGATGCGATGTCGGCCAACATGCCAGGCCGGTCGGGCATCTCCAGCACCACCCGCAGCAAGCGGCCATCGCGCAGCAGGTTGCGCATCAAGGTGTTGGCCAAAATCCGCGGGTCGATGTTGCCACCGCAGATGGGAATGCCGACGCGCTTGCCGCGGAAACGCTCCGGGTAGGCCAGTACCGCTGCTAATCCGGCAGCCCCAGCCCCCTCGGCTACCTGCTTGGCACCTTCAACGAGCAGCGCGATGGCTTGCTCCACGGCGTGCTCGGAAACCACCAGAACTTCAATATTGTGGCTTTTCAGAATTTCCAGCGGGTTCAGCCCAATATCGCGCACCGCAATGCCCTCGGCGATAGTGGGGCCGCCGACATGGATCGGTTGGTGCGCCAGCGCCTGAGCGAAAGCGGAATAATTCTCAACTTCGACGCCAACCAGATCAAGCTCCGGCTTCATGGCACGGGCCACGATGGCGGAACCAGACAACAACCCACCGCCGCCTGTTGCTACTGTCATCGCCTGTAAATTTGGCACATCCTGCAACATTTCCAGCGCCATGGTGCCTTGGCCAGCCATCACCGCAGGGTCGTCATACGGGTGGATGAAAACATAGCCGTGCTTTTCAGCCAGGTAATGCGCATGAGCGGCGGACTCGGCCAGCATCTCACCATGCAGCACCACCTCCGCCCCCCAGGCGGCGGTGCGGGTAACCTTGGTGGCGGGGGTAAAAATCGGCATGACAATGGTGGCCTTGATACCAGCCAGTGCAGCGTGCCGGGCTACCGCCTGCGCATGGTTGCCGGCTGACATGGCAATCACCCCGGCCTTTCTCTCGGCCTCAGTGAGCAGGGCGATGCGGTTGGCGGCACCCCGCTCTTTGAATGCCCCCGTGGCCTGTAAATGGTCGTATTTCAGGTAAATTTCGGCGCCAGTGGCCTTGCTCAGCGCATCGGAGCGCAGAAACGGCGAGCGGATGACAGCGCCTTCGATCCGCTTGGCAGCGGCCTCAACGTCCTGGAATGTGATCATTTGCCCTAGCCGTAAGTGATTTTGAGGATCTCATAGGTTCTGTCGCCGCTGGGGGCGGGCACTGACACAGTATCGCCCACCCGCTTAGCGATCAGCGCCTTAGCCAGCGGAGAGGTAATTGAGAGCCGGGCCTGTTTCACATCGGCCTCATGCATACCCACGATCTGGTAGGTGACTTCCCTCTCAGAGTCCTCATCCAGCAGCAGGATGCTGGCACCAAACATCACGGTGTCACCCGAAAGGGCGGCAGGGTCGATGACTTCAGCCGCTGAGGTAATCTCTTCCAACTCGGCAATCCGGCCTTCAACAAACGACTGGCGTTCGCGCGCGGCATGATATTCGGCGTTTTCCGAGAGGTCGCCGTGGGCGCGAGCCTCAGCGATGGCACGAATAATAGCAGGACGCTCCTGAGCCTTGAGCATCCGAAGCTCATCCTCGAGGGCAATCAATCCAGCCGCGGTCATAGGAAATTTCTGCAACTTGGTCTCCTCGGCCAGGGGGTGGCCGATGGGTGAAGGTTAAAACAACAAGCGCCGCCTGGCCCGCGAAGGCCCGGCGACGTTTCAAAAAGAGTGGGGAAAGTACGACTGAAGCGGCGCAACTTCAAGACTGCCCGATATTAAGGCCGCAATGGCATGGGCGGTGGCGCGGGCGGCGGCGATGGTGGTGAAGTTTGGCACCTGGTGGGTCAGGGCGGAGCGGCGAATATCAAAGCTATCCGCCACCGATTGCGCCCCGTGGGCGGTGTTGATGACCAGTTGGATCTCGCCCGAGCGGATGGCATCCACGCAATGTGGACGGCCTTCCAGCACTTTGTTCACCGATTTCACCGGGATTCCCGCCTTGGCGATGTGTGCCGCTGTGCCCCGGGTAGCCAGAATCGAGAAACCCATCTCGGAAAGCCTGCGTGCCACAGGCACGATGGCGGCTTTGTCGGTCTCCTTCACCGAGAGGAACGCGGTGCCCGAAAGCGGAAGCTTCACCCCCGCGCCTAACTGGGCTTTGGCGAAGGCGCGGGCAAAACTGGTATCGAGACCCATCACCTCGCCGGTGGATTTCATCTCCGGCCCCAGCAGCGTGTCGATATTGGGGAAGCGGGCAAACGGGAACACCGCCTCCTTCACCGCCACATGCCGCAGCGCCACTGAATCATCGAGCTTGAAGGACGCCAGTTTTTCACCAGCCATCACGCGGGCGCCAATTTTGGCAACCGCCACGCCGGTGGCTTTGGCAACAAACGGCACGGTACGCGAGGCGCGTGGGTTGACTTCCAGCACGTAAATCAAATCGTTCTGGATGGCGTACTGCACATTCATCAGCCCCACCACACCCAGCGCTTTGGCCATGGCTTCGGTTTCGGCGCGTAATTCGGCCACGATGGCGGGGGAGAGCGAGTAGGGTGGGATCGAGCAGGCGGAATCGCCGGAGTGAATCCCGGCTTCCTCAATATGCTCCATCACACCGGCCACATACACGGTTTCGCCATCGCAGATGCAATCCACATCGACTTCCGAGGCTTCGTTCAAATAGCGGTCGATCAGCACTGGGTTTTCCGGCGAGGCCCGCACGATCTCGCGCATATAACGGGCGAGGCCGTTACGGTCGTAAACAATTTCCATCGCCCGGCCACCCAGCACGTAAGAGGGGCGGATGATGATGGGATACCCGATCGTATCAGCAATGGTTTCGGCTTGTTCGGGCGAGCGGGCGATGCCGTTATCGGGCTGGCGCAGACCGAGCTTTTTTAACAACACCGCGAAACGCTCACGATCCTCAGCAATATCGATGGCATCTGCCGTGGTGCCGAGAATAGGGATATGGGCTTCTTCCAAAGCCTGCGAAAGTTTCAGCGGCGTCTGCCCGCCATATTGCACGATGCAACCAAGCAATTTGCCGTTTTCCTGCTCGCGGCGGATCAGCGCGATGACATCCTCCGCAAACAACGGCTCGAAATATAAACGGTCGGAGGTGTCATAGTCAGTGGAAACTGTTTCGGGATTGCAATTGACCATGATGGTCTCATAGCCCGCATCGCGCAGCGCGTAGGCGGCGTGCACACAGCAATAGTCGAACTCGATGCCCTGCCCAATTCTGTTGGGTCCGCCACCAAGAATGATGATTTTATCGCGGGCGGTGGGGTTGGCTTCGCAGACCGGTGCCCCGTACGCGCCTTCATAGGTGCCGTACATATAGCAAGCCGCCGAGGCGAATTCGCCGGCTGAGGTGTCGATGCGCTTATAAACCGGCGTCACGCCCATTTTCTGGCGCGCCGTGGTGATGGTGGCTTCCTTCTGGCCGGTCAGTTCCGCCAGACGCTTATCGGCAAAGCCGAGCGCCTTCAAACGGCGCATTGCGAAAGCCTCGCGCGGCAGGCCGTGTTTTTTAACTTCGTTTTCGGCGTCGATGATTTTTTGCATCTGGTCGAGATACCAGGGGTCGAACTTGCAGGCAGCATGGATGTCCGCAATGCTCAGGCCCGCCCGTAGCGCCTGGGCGGCTATCAACAGCCTGTCCGGGCGCGGTGTGGAGAGGGCAGCACGGAAGGCGTCGGGTGTGCCATCGCCGGGAGCGGCAATTTCATCGAGGCCGGAGAGGCCGGTCTCCAAGCTGCGCAAACCCTTTTGCAGAGCTTCGGCAAAATTGCGGCCAATCGCCATCGCTTCCCCGACTGACTTCATCGAGGTGGAGAGCAGGGCAGGGGTACCGGGGAATTTTTCGAAGGTAAAACGGGGTATTTTGATCACCACATAATCGATCACCGGCTCGAAACTTGCCGGCGTGGCCTTGGTGATATCGTTTTTGAGCTCGTCCAGCGTGTAGCCAACCGCGAGCTTGGCGGCGATTTTGGCGATTGGGAAGCCGGTGGCTTTGGAGGCGAGTGCAGAGGAGCGCGAGACGCGGGGATTCATCTCAATCACCACCATCCGGCCATCTTCCGGGTTGATGCCGAACTGCACGTTTGAGCCGCCGGTATCGACGCCAATTTTGCGCAAGCAGGCTATCGAGGCATCGCGCATGATCTGGTATTCTTTGTCGGTCAGCGTCAGCGCCGGGGCGACGGTCACGCTATCGCCGGTATGAACACCCATCGGGTCGATATTTTCAATCGAGCAAATGATGATGCAATTGTCAGCGCAATCGCGCACCACCTCCATCTCATATTCTTTCCAGCCGAGCACGGATTCTTCAACCAGCACTTCATCGGTGGGCGAGGCATCGAGCCCTGAGGTCACGATCTCAAAAAATTCCTCGCGGTTATAGGCAATGCCGCCGCCAGTGCCGCCGAGCGTAAAGGAAGGCCGGATAACCGCGGGCAGGCCGACAAGTTCCAAGGCGGCAGATGCTTCTTCGCGGTTATGCGCGATCGCGGATTTGGGTCCCGCGATGCCGATTTCCGCCATCGCGTCGCGGAATTTCAAGCGGTCCTCGGCGCGGTCGATCACGTCGGCCTTCGCGCCAATCAGCTCAACACCCAGCCGTTCCAGCGTACCGGATTTCGCCAATGACATAGCGGTGTTGAGCGCGGTTTGCCCGCCCATGGTGGGCAGCAGCGCATCCGGCTTTTCACGGATAATGATTTTCTCCACCATCTCCGGCGTGATCGGCTCGATGTAAGTGGCATCGGCCAATGACGGGTCGGTCATGATGGTGGCGGGGTTGGAGTTGACCAGGATAACCCGGTAGCCTTCCTCGCGCAGCGCCTTACACGCCTGCGCCCCAGAATAATCAAACTCGCAAGCCTGGCCAATGACAATCGGGCCCGCGCCGATAATCATGATGGATTTTATGTCAGTGCGTTTGGGCATGGGAGACTCGATTCAAGAAGTGAGGGGCGTGTGAGATTTATGCGTTGGCGAAGTGCTTAAGCCATCATCTCAACGAAGCGTTTGAACAAATATGAAGAATCCGAAGGCCCCGGCGAAGCTTCCGGATGGTACTGCACCGAGAACACTCGTTTGGCCTTGCAGGCGATCCCCTCGTTCGAGCCATCAAACAGGCTCTTATGCGTCACGTCCACGCCCTCCGGCAGCGAGGCTTCATCCACGGCGAACCCATGATTCTGAGAGGTAATCTCCACCTTGCCAGTGGTTAGATCCTGTACCGGCTGGTTGGCACCGCGATGGCCGCGCTCCAGCTTGTAGGTTTTGCCGCCCAGCGCCGTCGCCAATAGTTGATGCCCCAGGCAAATGCCGAAAATAGGCACGCCGGCGGCCATCACGCCTTGAATGGCAGGAACGGCATATTCTGCCGTCGCCGCCGGGTCGCCGGGGCCGTTCGAGAGAAATACACCGTCCGGCTTGTGGCGCAGAATATCCTCAGCCTTGGAGGTAGCAGGCACCACAATTACCTTGCAGCCGGATGACGCTAGGCTGCGCAGAATATTGCGCTTGGCACCGTAATCCACCGCCACCACCAGCTTGCTGGTATCGGGGTCGGCAAAGCCACTCTCCCAACTCCAGGTGCCAGCGCTCCATTCATAGCTCTGGGTGCAGGAAACTTCGCGGGCCAAAT
>NCFD01000102.1 GCA_002281005.1 Acidocella sp. 35-58-6
TCGGCCATTGCGTTCCAGCCAGCGCGGTGACTCCGGTAGATATTTATAAATGAACCAGATATAAAAAATCGGTGCCGATGCGAGCATGAAAAACACGCGCCAGGAAACATCCGCGCTGAAATGCGGGAACACTAAAAAGCCCAGCAATGGCGCCAGTAAGTAGCCAACTGACAAACACGCATCCATGAAACCGTTAAACATGGTCCGATGATTTTTACGAACAAACTCGCAAACAATTGCGTATGGCAGCGGGAAGATCGAGCCCATACCAACGCCCGCGAGAAACCGGATAAAGAGCAGGCTATGAAAGCCGGTTGCAAATCCACAAAGGAAGGTGAACATGCTATAGCCGATAATCCCGCCGATCAGCACCCGCTTACGGCCAAATTTATCAGCCAGCCGCCCGGCTGGAACCAAACCAAATACCACGCCCAAAGTCTGCGCAGCCACCAGCAACCCCACATCGCTCGGCGTCAGCCCCATTGTGGCTTTCAACGCGGGCAACGAAGCTCCGAGCGAGCCGATGCTCAGCGCTTCGGTAAACCAGGCCAAACCCGCCAGCAATACAATGCGCCAGGTTAGCCACGTAACAGGCAGCCGCTCCAGCCGCGCCGCGGCCGTTGCAGGAACTTTTTGATTTATGGACGTTTGCACTTTTTTCCTCCTGTTGAGCGTATTTTTACGCCGTGTTGTACGCACTCTTCCTCTTCGTAGCGTGCGCCAAAGCGGTGGCGATATCACGCGGTGTATCGACAACAATCACGCCGGCATCTTCCAGCGCCTTACGCTTACCGGCATAGCTGCCGGCATCACCCGCGGTGATCGCACCCGCATGACCCATCCGCTTACCCGGCGGCGCCGCACGTCCGGCAATAAAGGCCACAATCGGCTTTTTCATGGTCGCCGCATAACGCGCCGCTTCTTCCTCCATGCCACCGCCAATTTCACCTACCATCACCACCGCATCGGTATTCTCATCATGGTCCAGCGCCACCAGCGCATCTTTGGTGGTGGTGCCGATCATCGGGTCACCACCAATGCCGATAAAGCTTGATTGACCAAAGCCAGCGCGTGTCAGGTTCAAACAAATCAAGGTGCCCAAGCTACCGCTGCGTGAGATCACGCCGGTCCGGCCTGGCTTGAAAATATTACTGTTATGGCCCGGCATAATGCCCACAAACCCAGCCCCTGGCGTCACCAGCCCGGCAGTATTCGGCCCCACAATCTTGGTGCTGTGTTTGGCCGCCGCTGCAAAAAACTCCAGCACATCATGCGAGGGAATATGCTCGGTCAGAATCACAATCCCGCGTACACCCGCGGTGATCGCATCGAGCGCTGCATCTTTCGCCAATGTCGGCGGAATAAACATCAGCGTAACATCAACCTGCTCACTCTTCACAGCCTCAGCCACCGAGCCAAAAATCGGCAATCCCAGGTGCGTGGAGCCAGCCCGCTTCGGGTTAACACCCCCTATCACATTGGTACCGCATTCAATCATTTTCTCGGTCCAGAAGGTTCCCTGGCCGCCAGTCATGCCTTGCACCAGCACCCGGTCGGTACGGCGGATAATCGGAAAATCGCTCATTTTGTCACCGCAATTGCCGCCTGCACGGCGTCTTCCATAAAATCAAATGGTGTCACGCCAAATTCATCCTCAATCAGCGCCACAGCTTCGTCTTCGCCGGTACCATGCACCGAGAAAAATACCGGAATATCCGGCTTCAAAACCTTCCAGGCATCAGCGACACCCTTCGCCATCACGTCGGTTCTGGCAAAGGCGCCACAAAAATTCACCACCAGGCTTTTCACATTCGGGTTCGCCAAAACCAGCGCCAATGCGGCCTCACCCTTGGTATAGGCATCACCGCCAATTTCCATAAAGTTGGCAGGCGTGCCACCCAGATGCTGCACTACATCCATGGTGGTCATCGTCAGCCCGGCCCCATTGGCCAGAATCCCCACATTGCCAGGCAACTCAATAAACTTCAGTCCCTGAGAAGCCCCTTTCGCTTCCAGCATCGTTGGCTCCTCGGAAGCTGCCGCCGCCGCCAATTCAGTTTGCCGGTAGGTTGCCGCATCATCGAGGATGAATTTGCAATCAAGCGCCACCAGCCTGCCATCTTCTAGCAACGCCAACGGATTAATTTCCACCAGCTCTGCATCCGTCTGCCGGTAGCGCTGATACAGCTTCACCAGCAAATCGCTGATCCCGGCGATATCAACGTCGAGTCCGGTCAACATAGACTTCGCATCTTTGACGCTGAAATCATCAGGCGTGCGCACGATAAAACGCCGGATTGCCTCTGGCTTGGTCGCGGCCAGTTCCTCAATATCCATGCCGCCTTCAGCCGAGAACAAAATCAGCGTGGCCCGCTCTACCGGTGCATGTAAAACCGCCGCATAATATTCCTTGGCAATCGCCGCACATTGCTCCACCAGCAAGCCTTGCACGGCATAGTCACCAATTCGCATCGCCAGAATATCCGCCGCAACTTTTTCAGCCTCAGCCGCGGTGGAAACCAGCTTGATCCCACCGGCCTTACCACGCTTACCAGCCGGCACCTGGGCCTTAATGACGCAGCGCCCTAAGCGTTGCACCGCTGCCGCGGCCTGTGCGGCTGTCGCGCATATTTCGCCTTGCAGCATGTTGATGCCAGCCGGAGCCAGCACCAGTTTTTTAGCATCGCCTTCATTTAAAATCATTTGCCGTACTTCGCCCAATAGTTGCCAAATAAATCCGCTTCCGCCGGCTTATCCTCAGGAATCGGCTTCACCAGATGCGTGATGTTGAGAAAATGCTTGTAGCTGAGATTCTCGCTGATGGCGTTTTTCTGCCACGACCCGCAGCCCATGCTGAGCGTGAAATTCAAGCCGCTGTTGAACCCGCCACCATTACCAAACGTGTGGGCAAAATTCACCAATACCCGCACCACATCCAGTGTCTCGGCCATTTCCCACGCCCGGCTTAGGTCGCGCGTATGAATCCCACAGGAATGCCCACGTCCCTGATAATCCAGAATATGCTTGATGACATTGCAGGCGTCATGAAAATCCTTGGCCCGGTAAACCGCCAGCACCAATGATAATTTTTCACCTGAGAACGGATGCGCTTTACCGTAACCGCTCTCCGGCACCATGAAAAACTTTGCCTTTGCGGCGGCTTCCGGCAGGCCAAACGCTTCTGCCAAAATTGCCGCGTCCTTGGCGATCAAATGCCGGTTCAAACTGCCCTTCTGCCACAAAATCGATTCAATCCGCTTGGCCTCTTCAGCGGTGCACATATATCCGCCCACTTTTTCCAGCGCGGCGATCGCCCGTTCATACCCGGCATCAACAATCACCACGGAATTTTCCGAAGAGCATGACGTCGAATTATCAAAGGTCTTGGAGGCCAGAATTTTCTCCGCCGCGTCATCAAAATCGGCGGTCTCATCAATCATCACCGGCACGTTGCCAGCACCCACGCCAATCACAGGCGTCCCGCTCATGGCGGCACGGCGCACATTATCCTGCGAGCCGGTCACCACCACAAAATCTGCTGCCTTCATCAAAGCCTCGGTCAAAGCCTTTGAAGGTGGCGGCGGTAAAATCTGCACCAAATCTTCTGGCGCCCCAATCCGCTTTAATTCCGCCCGCATCGCGTCCACAGTTTGCGAGGTGGTCTCGCTTCCCGCCGGTGATGGCGCAATGATAATCGCATTGCGGCCCTTCAACGCCATCATCGCTTTATTCACCGGCGTTGCCGCCGGGTTGGTTGAAGGGGTCACCGCTGCCACCACGCCGATCGGTTTAGCAAACTTCACCAGGCCAAGGGCCTCATTCTCCTCAATCACCCCGACCGACTTCGCCCGCAGCAAATCACGCAACGTCCCAAATGTTTTGCGCTGGTTTTTGATGATTTTATCAGGAACATTCCCAAGTCCGGTATCCTGCACCGCCAGCTTCGCCAGCCGCTCCGCCTGTGCAGGCTGATACAACGACCACGCCAGCGCAATCACCAGCTCATCAGTCTGCGCCTGGTCGTAATGAGAGATCTGTTGCATGGCGGCACGCGCCCGCGTGATCAGAGGCGCTATAATCGCTGCCTCTTTGCTTTCCATATCTATTGTTGTCATCTGATCCATTTGTTTCCTCCAGTCGCGGTTTATCCCGCACAATCAAAAGCCCTAAGTCATCTCCGCCGCCGCCAGCCGCGCCAGCGCGATCGAGGCCAACTTCGCCTCCGCCGGGTCAGCTCGTGAATTTAATATAATGGGCACACTCGCCCCCAGCACCACGCCAATTGCTGTCGCCTGCTTCAAATGCACCAGCATTTTAAACAACCCGTTGCCGGTCTCGATATTCGGCACCACCAATATATTCGCCGCACCGGCTACTTTATCATGCTGCAATCCTTTGATCCTTGCAGCATGTTCTGAAAGCGCCACATCCAACGCCAAGGGCCCGGTGATAGCGCACCCCAATGCCGCCGCCTCCGCCTGAAATTCATCGGCAAACGCCCCGGCAGCGATCGAGGATGCCATCGCCGCATTACGCTCCTCGGTCGCCGAGAGCATCGCAATCCGCGGCGCCGCAATCTCAAGCACCTTCGCCACCATCACAGCATGGCGCACAATATGCAGCATGGTAGCCGGGTTCGGGGCCACATTCAAAGCCGCATCGGTAATCAGTAAATAGCCCGCAGCCCCCGGCCAGATCATCGCGAACACATGGCTCAGCCGCCGGCCGGTGCGTAAACCACCTTGCGGCTGCAACACCGCTTTCATCAGCACATCAGTATGCAAATGGCCTTTCATCAGCAGCTTGGCCTCACCATCATGCACCAAGGCTACGGCCAGCCGCGCCGCCTCTTCCTCATCAGCCGCCGCAACAATCCGCGCATCGCTCAATGAGCGATCATGCGCCGCCACATGCCGTAAAATCCAGTCTTTATCGCCCACCAGTATCGGCTCAATCAAGCCAAACTCACGCGCCCAGCTAATACTTTCCAGCACATGCACGGCATTCGCAGCAGCCACCGCCATCGGCACCCGGCCCATCGAGCGTGCCCGCAACAACAACGAAGGCGGGCACAAATACGCCAAATCTGCGGGCACGTCTGCCATCAAATTACGCCGCTCGCCATTTTGCCGGTTTTCCGGCCAATCTTTTATTCATGAACTTTCCCCTCAAATTTTAAGCGCCTACTTCAGCATAAAGCTGGCCCCTATTTCCTTCGCGGCTTGCAGCAGCGCCTCACGGTGCCGCTCCGCATCGGCAACCGACATTCGCGCCGCCGGCGCCTGAATCGCCACACCGGCTTGAATTTCACCTTTTTTATTGAAAATCGGCGCCGCCACACAAACCACGCCGATGGTATATTCTTCCCGGTCCACCGACAGCCCATCCGCCGCGATCATCTGTAGTTCCGTCTCCAGCGCCGCGCGCTCCACAATCGTGTGCGGTGTCAGCGCAGACATATCCATCGCTGACAATAATTTCTCACGCTGGTTGGCTGGCAGATGCGCCAAAAACAACTTACCGATCGCCGTGCAATGCAGCGGCACCCGCGAGCCAATATGAAAATTTAAACGCAGCGGCCAATGTTTAGCCTCCACACGGTCGAGATACACAATCTCATTGCCCTCGAGCGTGCCAATATTACAGGTCTCACCCACCTC
>NCFD01000103.1 GCA_002281005.1 Acidocella sp. 35-58-6
GCGGCGTTTACCCGTTGGCAGCAGCCGGTCTAGTTTTGCCCCCCAATGTGCGACCAAATCTGGGTCGGGGGTCATGTAGCCCTCGCTTAATGGGACATTACCGGCGTTAATGCCGGCCAGACGAGGCAAGCCAGATAGCGGGATATAGGCATCAAAGTCGCCGGTCAGTTCCCAGCGCGTCACCATGCGCCCGATACCCGGGATTTGCCGCAGTATCGGGGTTAAATCCCCACTACAGGCCAGCACCGGTGCTGGTGCAGTTTGCGCGGCCCAGGGGATCAACCGTCCAAACTGGATGCAATCGCCAAAGCCCTGGTCAGCCACCAGCAGCAATTTGCCGGGTGGCAATGGCTTGCCATCCCATTGTGGCTTGTCGGTTTTGGGAAGCATGCCTTCAGCCTGCTTCAGTTTAAAGCGCCACTCATAGCTTTCCCAGCCTTCGGCCATGTTGCCGCCCAGCAGTAGCGCCTCAGCGCGCTCAAAATGCGCTTCGGCAAAATCTGGGTCCAAGCTGAGGGCATGGTCGCAAATGCGAACCGACTCTTCAAGCTCCAGACGCTCATAATGAATGAGCGCCAAGTTAAAATACGCTCGGCTGTCCTCGGGTGCCAATTCAATGGCCCGCTTGCCGGAGGCCACCGCGTCATCCAGCCGCCCAGCGCCGCGGTAAATTTCGCACATATTGCGTGGGTAAAGCGCCACAGTTGGTGCCAGCGCGATGGATTTTTCCATCCGCGTTATGGCCTCATCAATTTTACCTTGGCGGTACAGAATAATACCTGAAAGATGCAGCACATGCGCGTGCTGCGGCACCGCGGCCAGCACACGTTCAGCCAGATTTTCTGCCTCGTCCAGCCGGTTTTGCTGTTCCAGGGCGGAAATTTGTGAGATCACATCGGACAGCGCCACCCTCTGCTGGCCTGGCTTCAACGGCTCCTCACCGCTTAAAATAGCCTGTCCGCTCATGGGGTATCCTGATAACCCAGCTCAGCGATCCAGCCATCTAAAATTGGCCGCACCTCACTGAATAATTGCGGCAATGCCGCCTCATATGCCCGATACCTATACACGCCGCGCTCATGCAGTGGTTGTTGCGTCACCACATGTGCGGGAACCCGCGGCATGGGCTGAAATGCGTTCACCCGCAACGCCGGCTTGCTGGGTAATTTTACTGGCGCAGCGCCGATGAATTTAACAATGCTCTGCAACACCGCCAGCGGGTCGCTCACCAGCGTTTCATAGCGCACCGGCAAGTACCTGAGCGCCAACTGACCGCGATAATGCTTAATCATCGACATAGTCAGATCATAGTGCCGCGCTGTGGCTGCCATTGAAACCCCGCAATTGGCTTCGAGCCTTTTATCCTGACCGAGGTTAGAGAGCATAATATCGAGCGGATGGCGCACCACATGAATGACCGGTGCCTCCGGGAACAGCAGTTTAATCAATCCCAAATGCCAATGATTATCCGGGGCGCGGTCGGTGATAAATTTGGTTTCGGGCTGAAGCAACCCGGTTGCGCGTAAATTCTCCAGGTGCTGATCGCGCAGTTGGGTCGGAATATTCTGGCCGTCGCCTATCGCGATATCAGCCAAAACCTGGGGATAGGTCGCTCCCGTCTCGGAAGCACTCAGCCGGGTCGCAAGGTCTGTTAAGCTCGCGACAGGCATCAAGCCATCGGCCACGGCAAAGCCTGGCGTTTTGGCAAGAAATTGTTCAAGCAGCGACGAGCCTGACCGTGGAAACCCTAATATGAATATTGGCTGTACGCCGTCCCGTGGCGTGGCGCGGGGCAGATTAAGCATCTGGTCAGCATTGAAAAACGCTTTATAGGCCTCGGCCTTTTGCAGGAATGCGGCGGGCTCATAACGGTGGCCGTAGCGCTCGCGCTGCATTTGTTTGGCTGTGGCAAATATGGTTACCGCGTCGGTAATCCGTCCCATCCGTTGCACAGCTTGGCCACGCACTGCCAGTTCAGGTGGCAACAATCCATCTAGCGGGCCGCTCAGCCGGTTGATCACAGCTTCAAACTGTTCGTCCTGCAAATCCATCAGCGCCCGCAAAAGCCGCAAAGTGCGGTCATCAGGCCATTGGGTCACGGCTTTGTCTAATAATGCGATCGCTTGCGGCAATCTGGCTCGGCCTGCTTCGACCTGGGCAAAGCCGCCGATGCCCCGGGTGTTATCCGGGCGTATCGCCAGTGCCTGCTGGTAGATGTCAGCGGCTTCATCCAACCTGCCTTGCAGCTTCAAGTTCCAGGCTAAATTTGCCAGGACGGTGCCATCATCACGCCCGAGTAACTTGATCGCGGTTCGGTAATGCCGTTCGCCGGCGAGCACATGCCCGGTTTCAGTGAGCACAACACCCATCACATGGTGCGTATTGGCATCGCGCGGGCTGAGCTTAACGGCTGCGCGGGCAGAAGGCTCGGCGTCCTGATGGCGGCCTTGGCCCACCAGCAACTGCGCCAGTTGTAGCTGAGCCGCGGCGGAGAGAGCATTGTTTTCTGCCGGGATTGAAGCCAGCCGCCGGGCCAGTGTTTCGGTTGGACCAGGCTTGTTTTCCGCGCGTCTGACCTCGAACAATACACGCAGTGCTGCCCGTTGATTGGGCGCGAGGTCGAGGATTTTTAACGCCAGCGCCTCGGCCTCACGAAATTTTTTTTCGTTGAATAAATTGGTGGCCTCAAGCGCTTTCGGGGCTAGTAACTCCAGCGCGGCAGGCTCTGGCAGCGCGGCAAGGTCCACAGCGCAACAGCGTACCCGGCGCAGGCCACTGCCGCAGGCGCAAAGTTCAGTGTTCAACATTTTGTTATCGCCGTCCCGCATATGAATGTTACGAGTATGGCGTGCTTTGCCGTGCGCCACAACGCGCGGGAAACGCTAGGAAATTCAAGGGTTTTGCTAACGCAAATCATTCTTAATCAGGATTTATCGGGTTGACCAAACAGCGCAGTACCGCCACATGGACGATCGACAGGAAGGTGTTTTATGCGTGATTTTTCAGAATTATCCGAGCGCGAGGTCCTCGCGCTCGCGATCGGGTCCGAAGAAGAAGACGGTCGTATTTACAACGATATTGCCGAGCGCCTGCGCGAGGAGTACCCGGCATCCGCATCAGTATTCAGTGAAATGGCTGCCGAGGAGAGCGAGCATCGGCATAAATTGCTTGATCTTTACAAAAACAAATTCGGTGATCACATCCCACTGATCCGCCGCCAGGATGTGCGCGGCTTCCTCACCCGCAAGGCCGTTTGGCAGTTGCCGAAACCCAGCATCGCTGATGTCCGTCGGTTGGCTGAAAGTATGGAAAGGGAAACCCAGAATTTTTACCGGCTTGCCGCGTCGCGCTCAACCGACCCCTCGACTCGTAAATTGTTGGGCGATTTGGCCGAGGCCGAGCAAGCGCACGAGCATCGGGCCGATGAATTGCAGGCCAAAAACCTGACTGATAATGCCCTCAAGACCGAGGATGAAACCGCTGAGCGGCTGTTTGTTCTCCAATATGTGCAGCCTGGTCTGGTAGGGCTCATGGATGGTTCGGTGTCCACATTGGCACCGATTTTTGCAGCCGCCTTCTCAACCGGCCACCCTATGGCGGCCTTCGTGGTGGGGCTGGCTGCCTCGCTGGGCGCGGGTATTTCCATGGGCTTTGCCGAAGCGCTGTCGGATGATGGCAGCCTCACCGGCCGTGGCACGCCGATTTATCGGGGTATCATTACCGGCGCCATGACCACATTGGGCGGTTTAGGGCACACATTGCCGTTCCTGATCCCCAATCTCTGGACCGCCCTGATTGTGGCGTTCTGTGTGGTGGTAGTGGAACTCTCGGTGATTTCTTGGATTCGCTGGAAATACATGGATACCTCACCGGTCCGCGCGACCCTGCAGGTAGCGCTGGGCGGCGCCTTAGTATTTGCTACCGGCGTGATTATCGGCAATGGTTGACGTATAGGTAACGTCAACCAAGGAACAACCATGTCTCTCCCGCAAGTGCTTCAGGGCCGTCTCAGCGTGCCGGTTATCGGCTCGCCACTCTTCATCATCTCCAACCCGGAGTTGGTGATTGCTCAGTGCACCGCGGGGGTGGTGGGGTCTTTTCCGGCGTTGAATGCCCGCCCGCAGGAAAAGCTGGAGGACTGGTTCGTCAAAATCACTCAAACTTTGGCGGCGTGGGATGCAGCGCACCCGGGCCAGCCGGCGGCACCCTACGCGGTCAACCAGATCGTGCATCGCTCAAATGCGCGTCTGCAGCACGATGTTGAACTCTGCGTGAAATATAAGGCACCGATCGTGATCACATCGCTTGGCGCCCGCACAGACGTTTACGATGCTGTGCATTCCTACGGCGGTATCGTACTGCACGATATCATCAGCAATGAATTTGCCAAAAAAGCTATCGAGAAAGGTGCCGATGGCCTGATCGCCGTAGCGGCTGGGGCAGGGGGGCATGCCGGCGTTATTTCGCCTTTCGCTCTGGTGCAGGAAATCCGCGAATGGTTTGACGGTCCGATTGCGCTTTCAGGCGCGATCGCCAATGGCGGGGCGGTGTTGGCAGCCCAGGCATGTGGCGCCGACCTTGCCTATATCGGCTCGGCGTTCATTGCCACCGAGGAAGCTAATGCCTCGGCGGCTTACAAGCAGGCCATTGTTGATGGTTATGCCAATGATATTGTCTATTCCAACCTGTTTACCGGGGTCCATGGCAACTATCTCAAGCCTAGTATCCGTGCGGCCGGGCTGGATCCGGATCATCTGCCAGAAGGTGATCTTTCCACAATGAACTTTCATGAAGGCAGCACCAAAGCCTGGAAAGATATTTGGGGTTCAGGCCAGGGCATCGGTGCTGTTAAATCGGTCATGAGCACTGCCGAATTTGTGGCTAAGCTGACGCGTGAATATGTCTCGGCAAAAGACTCGCTCTGCAAATCAAAATTTACGTGAATAACGTTAAAATTCTTTAAATAAAAATCACGGTTTTGGCAAAACAACCAAACTAGGTTTGCCCTTCATCGGGGTGCTTTCGCGTGTTACAAATCCTTACACGCGGAGGTCCGGATGCGGCCAGACAAAGTAAAAACCATTACGCCTGCAGGACAGACCGGGCAGATTTCGCCTTATAACGAAGTGTTTTCTGATCTGACACACGGCGGCGCCAAGCCAACGCTCGCAGCCTCCGGCTCGCTGAATGTCGGGTTTGACCTGAGTGCGAATTTTAGTCATGCGGTCGCATTTGACCTCGGTGTTATCCTGCCGCAGGTTTTATCGCCTCCGGCGCCGCCCACTGCCCATGCGCTCGTCGCCGGGGCGGTGAACGCCTATTATGGTTACGGCTACCAATCGTCGGCCGCTGCCTTGGCGGTTCCTACTGCTGTGAATGAATTTGCCGCTGCAACGGGGGGTGTATTAAATGGCGCCGGCCTGAAAATCGGCATTTTGTCCGACAGTTTCAATTTACTGGGTGGCGAACAGGCTGCGATTAATGGCGGTTATCTGCCGGCTGCCAGTATGATTCACATCATCTCGGAGGGTGCTACCGGCCGGGATGAGGGCATGGCAATGGCCGAACTGGTCCATGCGATTGCCCCTTCAGCGCAGATTTATTTTTATACCGCGA
>NCFD01000104.1 GCA_002281005.1 Acidocella sp. 35-58-6
CGGCACGAAACCAACAAGGGGTACGGGGCCAACCAGAAAACCTGCTACGCTGAAGCCTTAGCGCGCGGCGCTGACATTATTGTGATGCTGCACGCGGATTATCAATATTCCCCCAAGCTCGTCACTGCCATGGCTTCGATGGTGGCGTCGGGTCATTACGACGTGGTATTGGGTTCGCGCATTCTCGGCCATGGTGCGCTCTCCGGTGGTATGCCTGTGTACAAATACATTGCCAACCGGTTTCTCACAGTTTTTGAAAACGTGTTACTCGGCCTTAATCTATCCGAATATCATACCGGCTACCGCGCGTGGTCGCGCCGCGTGCTTGAAACCTTACCGCTTGATCGCTTTTTGCCATCGGTGAAATCTCCTGCCCGACGCGCTATTTCGATGAAGCCTCCTCAATCAATTTTTCGCGCTCTGTCACTTACGGTTTAGGCGTGCTGCAAACCGCGCTCGATTATCGGCTGGCGCGCTGGGGCTGGCGTCCGTCTGCGCTTTTCTCCAAATCCCCATCATGAGCACCCCGTCATTGCAAGCGGCGCAGGGCCATCCATCTTCGCGCAAGGCAATTCCTCTTATCATCGCCATCATCGTCATTCTTTCCATCATCATCAGCATCTTCCTGCCGCACAGCCTCACCAGCCGCATCACCAGTACCACCCAAGCCTTACGCAACCTCGGCCCGCTTGGCTGGCTCATCTTCATCGCCGCTGAAGCCGTGGTGGCGCTCATCGGCATTCTACCGGCATCCCTGCTCGGTATTGCAGCAGGTGCGGCGTATGGCATTACCATCGGCTTCATCACCAGCGTGCTTGGTATCCTTCTCGGCGCGATCATCGCTTTTTCAGTCAGCCGCTCACTGGCCCGGCCTTTCATCGCGAGCTTCGTCGGCCGCCGCGCCAAACTCGCCACCCTCGACCACCTTCTTGCAAATGACAGTTGGCGTCTGGTGGCCCTGCTACGGGTCTCACCAGTCATGCCATTTTCCCTCACCTCTTACGTGCTCGGCCTCTCCGGCATCACGCTTCGCGCCTACATCATCGGCACCACGGCCTCACTTCCGGCGCTACTTGGTTACGTCGCCATTGGCAAACTTGGCAGCACCAGCCTCACCAGCGAAAGCCACATCCACACCACCCTCCTCATCCTAAGCGCCGCCGCCACCTTGGCCCTGACGATCCACCTTTCGCGGTTACTCAGCCGCGCCCTTCGCGCAGCCTAACTCTTACCGCCATGGCTCCTCCGGCCAATCGTGCTTCGGGTACCGCCCGCGCATATCGCGCCTCGCATCCGCCCAGCCGTGGCGCCAAAACGAGGCCAAATCACCGGTAATCGCAATTGGCCGCCCTGCTGGCGAGAGCAGCGAAATTTGTAACGCCACCCGCCCACCGGCTAATTTCGGCGTCGCATCCAGCCCATAAAAAACCTTTGCCCGCGCCGCCGCTACCGGCACCGGCCCGGTATAATCAATCCGCACCGACCCATGCGGCAATTCCAATGCAACCGGCAGCGCCTTATCCAACGCACGGGCATTCTCATACCCTAGAAAATTCCGCAAAATATCCACGAGGTCGAGGTTTTTCACCTCACGGATATTATTCATCCCCGCCAGATACGGTGCCAGCCAAACATCGCTCTTCGCCGCCAAAGCCTCGCGCGATATATCCGGAAATTCCGGCTCAATCCCCCGCATCACCGCCGCCCGCGCCTGCAAGTTCAACACCGCATCCGACCAATCCAAAATCTCCAGCCGCGCCGCCACGGCTTTTGCCAGCGCCGCTTGTGCTTCCTCTGGTGCCGGTGGCGATGATCTATCCGACAGCACCAGCGCCCCCAGCCGCAACCGCTCGCGTGTCGCCACCCCACCGCTCACCGCATCAAACGCCGTCTCGCGCGTGCTCTTCAACCGCGCCCGCAACGGCCCCGGCAGATCATCCGCATCCAATTTCGCCGCCAGCTTCACCTTCGAGCCCTTGGCATCCAGCGCTGCCACCACGATCAATTTATGCCGCGCCATCGGGTCCGTAGGGTTCAACTTGCCACTCCCACCACCCGCCAACCGATACGACCCCGGCTCGCCCCGGCTCTGCCCCACCCGGTCCACAAACGCTGCCGCCAGCAGGCCCCCAGCATCACCCGCCGCCACGGCATTACGGGCCAGCCCCAACCGGCCGCGGTAAATCCCGCCCGCCTGACGTATCCGCGCCAACGCCGCGCGGTCGCCCTCACCCCGCCCCGCCAGCGCCTCCAGCCGCAGCATAATATCCGCCGGCGCATCACCTGAGCGTGCCAGCGGGTCGCGCTCCTCCAGCAGCGCCGCCAAATCCGCCGCCAGTGCGCGTTCCTGTGGCGAGACCGCCGCACACATCATCGCCGCCAGCCTTGGCGTGGCCCGCAATTTCGCCATCGCCCGGCCCAGCGCGGTGAGTTTTTCCGCCTCATCCAGCGCCCCCAAATCCACCAGCAGCGCCCGCGCCACCTTCACCGCCCCCGGCGGCGGCGCATCGATAAACGGCAAATCCTCACACCGCGCCCCCCACGCCGCACAAGCCAGCACCAGCCCCGACAGCTCCGCCTCAAAAATCTCCGGTCGCTCAAACGCCGCCAGCCCCCGGTGCAGCGCCTCCGACCACAACCGTATCCCCACCCCCGGCGCTTCCCGCCCAGCCCGGCCCGAGCGTTGCGTCGCCGCCGCCCGGCTGATCCGCAACGTCGTCAACCTGGTCAGCCCCGAACTCACATCCAGCCGTGGCGAACGCCGAAACCCGCCATCGATCACAATCCGCACCCCCGGCACGGTGAGCGAGGTTTCCGCAATCGAGGTCGCCAGCACCACCCGCCTTCGCTCATGTTCCCGGAGTGCCAAATCCTGCGCTTCCGGCGTCAAATCTCCATGCAATGGCAGCACCAAAGCCGGACACCCCTCCAGTGCGGCCTGGGTGCGCCTGATCTCCGCCATGCCCGGCAGAAACACCAGCACATCGCCCGCATGTGCCACCAAAGCTTCCCGCACCGCCTTCGCCGCCGCTTCCGGCAACTCCCGCACCGTTGGAATATCACGCGCCGCATGCTGCACATTTACGGCGTGTATCCGCCCGTCACTCGCAATCACCGGCGCGTTCAACAAAGCCGCCAGCGGCCCGGCATCGGCAGTGGCCGACATC
The DNA here is from genome assembly GCA_002281005.1 of Acidocella sp. 35-58-6. Lineage (GTDB taxonomy): Bacteria > Pseudomonadota > Alphaproteobacteria > Acetobacterales > Acetobacteraceae > Acidocella. The sequence continues at coordinate 3,168 of NCFD01000104.1, forward strand.
GCCACAATCCGCAATTCCGGCCGCAGCCCGCATTGCAAATCCAGCACCATGGCAAGAGCTAAATCCGCCTCCAAACTACGCTCATGCACCTCATCGAATATCACGCAGGCCACACCCTCCAACCCCGGGTCCGCCAGCAGTCGGCTGGTGAGTAAACCTTCCGTGATCACCTCGATGATTGTGGCACCTGAAACCGCGCTCTCCAGCCGGGTGCGAAACCCCACTCGCTGCCCCACAGTTTCACCCAGCAGGCTCGCCATCCGCGTGGCCGCCGCCCGCGCCGCCAGCCGCCGTGGCTCCAGCAGTAAAATTTTCCCATAGCCCGCCTGCATCAGCGCCAATGGCACCAGCGTGGTTTTACCCGCCCCCGGTGGTGCCACCAGCACCGCATTGGGCCGCGCCAGCAAACTTTCCAGCAAGGCGGGCAGCACCTCCGCCACCGGCAAGTCAAACAATGACAAATCAAACATAACTATAGCCCGTACCACTCCACCCCGCGCCGTGCGATATACGCCTCATGCGCATCCTCGTCCTGCTCCTCGGCCTGCTGCTGCCCAGCCTCGCCTCCCATCTGGCAAACGCCGCCACCAGCAATGTGGTCACCTCAAAACGCGATTCCGTGGCGCTCATCAGCCAATCCAACAGCCCCGGCACCGTGCAACTGGCCCTGCAATTCCACCTCAACCCCGGCTGGCACATTTACTGGTCCAACCCCGGTGACGCCGGCTTCGCCCCCACCATCAACCTCGCTCCGCCCGCCAGCGCCGGCGATATCAGTTTCCCGCCGCCGGAATTTTTGTTGCAAGGCCCGGTCGGTGCCTATGTGCTCTCCGGCAACGTGCTGCTGCCTTTCACCGCCAGCAACGTAGGTGCCACCGTCAGCGCCACCGCCAACTGGCTGGTCTGCTCAGATGTCTGCATCCCCGAGCACGCCAGTTTCACCCTGGCCCTGGACGGCTCACCCGCCGCAGAAGCCGCGCTGTTCACCGCTTCCCCCATCGTAAATTCCCCCTTCGCCACCGCCGTCGCGCCGGATGGCACCCTCATCGTCACCGGCCCCACGCAAGCCCAAGTGAAATCCGCACGGTTTTTCCCCACCAAGCCGGACACCATCATCAACGCCGCCCCGCAAGCCCTGGAATTCACCAGCACCGGCTTCACCCTGCATCTGCAACCCGGCCCCGGCTTCACGCCCAGCGGCCTCACCGGCCTCCTCGAACTCACCGACCCCACCGGCACGATGCAAGCTTTGAATGTGACAGCCACACCCGGCACCGCCCCGGTCACCACCGCCGCCATCGTCTGGCTGGGCCTCGCCTTCCTCGGCGGCATTATTTTGAACCTGATGCCCTGCGTGTTCCCCATATTGGCGATGAAGGCGCTCGCCATCGCCCGTCTCGGCGGCCAGGGCCACGCCCGGATTCGCCATGAGGCCTATGGCTACACGCTCGGCGTGCTCGTCGCCTTCACCTTCATCGGCGGGCTGCTGCTAGGCTTACGGGCGCTGGGCGATCAGATCGGCTGGGGCTTCCAGTTACAATCACCCATCTTCGTGGGCGTGCTGGCGCTGCTGATCCTCGCCATCGCTCTCAACCTCGCTGGATTATTCACCATCTCCGGGCTTGAGAATGTCGGCAGTTCGCTGGCCAGCAAAGGCAGCTTCTTCACCGGGCTGCTCGCCGTCGCGGTCGCCACACCTTGCACCGCGCCGTTCATGGGCGGTGCCATCGCCGCCGCTCTGGCCGCACCGTTTTATGTGGCCTTCGGCATTTTCCTCGCCCTTGGCCTGGGCCTCGCTGCCCCCTTCCTGCTGGTCGCGCTCATCCCCAGCCTCGCTGCCAAACTGCCGCGCCCCGGCGCCTGGATGCGCAATCTGCAACGCATCCTCAGCCTGCCGATGTTCGCCACCTTCATCTGGCTGGCCTGGGTGTTCGCAACGCAACTCAACCCCGCCGCCCCGGCCTTGAGCCTGCCCAACGCGCAAGCCTTCTCAGCCGCTGCCCTGGCGCAGGACCGCGCCGCCGGCGAGCCGGTATTCATCGACCTCACCGCCGCCTGGTGCGTCACCTGCCTGGTGAACGAGCACAGCTCGCTCACCAACCCTGATGTGCAAGCCGCCTTCAACGCTGCCCACATCAAAACCCTGGTCGGCGACTGGACCAATCGCAACCCCGACATCACCGCCTTCCTGCAGTCCAACCACCGCGACGGCGTGCCGCTGTACATCTACTACCCGCCCAACAACGCCGCCCCGGTCACGCTACCGCAAATTCTCACACCACAGATTGTGCTGAACGCACTTAAGTAGCGGCCAGCGCACTCACCATCTGCGCCATCGCCCGCGCCCGGTGACTGATTTTATCCTTCACCGCCGCCCCCAGCACCGCGTAGCTCTGCTCATACCCCAGCGGCACAAAAATCGGGTCGTAACCAAACCCC